>JBFLYE010000133.1 GCA_040756715.1 bacterium | reverse complement strand
AGTTTTATAAAATTTTTTCCCTTTTAATTCAAAATTCAACATTCAAAATTCATAATTTTATAAAGTTTTCCTTAAGATTATCTAAACACATACATTTTGTAAAGCGTTATGGAATTAACTATAAGTTAGGCTATCTATAGAGTAGCATAAATTAAAATATCCTGTCAAGGTCATTGACTGCCTCTTTGTACATGGTATCCATCTTTATCCCATACAAGGGATCTTTCTAATTCATCTATACTGAAACAAAATTGGTTTTCAAGTAAACTCCCTTAGAATTAAAAAAGGATAATATCTTTATTGCACCCCTTGAAAAAAATAATAGACAAAATGTTTTAAAATAGGTTATACTTTCTAAAATTTTATGTTAACAGAAAGAAAAGAAATGGTAGAGACAAAAAAAATGGTAAGAGAGATTTCCATTGAAAAGATAAGGAATATCGGCATTATGGCACACATAGATGCTGGAAAGACAACCACAACAGAGAGAATCCTTTACTATACAGGAAGAACACATAAAATAGGAGAGGTTGACGAGGGGACAACGGTTATGGATTGGATGGATCAAGAGCAGGAAAGGGGAATAACCATAACATCTGCTGCTACAACCTGTTTCTTTAAGGGCCATCAGATAAACATCATTGATACACCTGGCCATGTTGACTTTACCATTGAGGTTGAAAGAAGCCTTCGCGTCCTTGATGGTGCGATTGTTATATTCTGTGCGGTTGGCGGTGTTCAGCCCCAGACAGAGACCGTATGGCGACAGGCAGATAGATACCGTATCCCAAGGATTGCATTTATCAACAAGATGGATAGGGCTGGTGCAGATATGGACAAGGTTGTTGAGATGATGAAAAAGAGGCTTTCTGGAAAGCCTGTTTTAATTCAAATTCCCTATGGAGTTGAAAGCGAATTTAGGGGCGTAATTGACTTAATAGAGAAAAAGCTTATTATTTGGGAGGATGAGAATGGTTTAATTTATAAAAAGATAGATATTCCAAAGCACTTACAAGAAAAGGTAAACACCCTTCATCACAAGCTTGTAGAGAGCTTGTCCGAATATGACGAAGGAATTATGGAAAAATACCTTTCTGATGAAGCAATATCTTCTGAGGAAATAAAAAGGGTGATAAGGAAAGAGACAATTAACTGTAATATATTCCCTGTCCTTTGTGGAGCATCATTTAAAAACAAGGGTGTCCAACCACTTATGGAGGCGATTATTTCCTTTCTTCCCTCGCCTGTTGACATTTCCTCAATTGTGGGAATAAACCCAAAAAATAATGAATATGAGGAAAGGCAAGCCTCTGATGATGAGCCTTTATCCTCCCTTTTATTTAAGATAGCCTCAGACCCATTTGCCGGAAACCTTATTTATATCCGTATCTACTCAGGTCATCTTGAGGTGGGAAAAACCGTATATAATACAACAAAGGATAGAAACGAGAGGATAACAAAAATCTTTAGGGTTCATGCAAACAAGAGAGAGGAGATAGAGAGGCTATATTGTGGCGAGATAGGTGCGATTGTTGGTCTTAAAGAGGCATCAACCGGTGATACATTGGCAAGCCCAGAATACCCTATACTCCTTGAAAGTATGCACTTTCCAGAACCTGTTATCTCTATGGCAATTACGCCTGCCACAACAAAGGATGAGGAGAAGATGGACATTTCTATAAATAAGCTTATCACAGAAGACCCAACATTTAAGATGACATTTAACCAAGAGACAGGACAGAGCATTATCTGGGGAATGGGAGAGTTGCACCTTGAGATAATGGTAGAGAGGCTTTATCGGGAATTTGGCGTTGAGCTTAAAACAAGCCCTCCCCAGGTTGCCTATAAGGAAACCATCAAAAGAAAGGTTGAAGCAGAGGGAAGGTATATCAAGCAATCGGGTGGAAGGGGTCAATATGGCCATGTTATTGTTACAATGGAGCCAGCAGAGGCTGGTTGCGGAATTGAGTTTGTTGATAAAATCATTCAGGGAAGAATTCCCAGGGAGTATATCCCCTCTATTAAGAAGGGAATAGAAGAGGCAGCAACCAATGGTGTTTTGGGCGGATTTCCCGTGGTTGATGTAAAGATTACCTTGCATGATGGTTCATTCCATGAGGTGGATTCATCTGACCTTGCCTTTCGCAATGCGGCAGTAATTGCCTTTCGCGATGGGATGAAAAGGGCAGAACCCATTCTTTTAGAGCCAATAATGAAAATAGAGATAACCACGCCAGAGGATTATCTGGGTGATGTTATCGGTGATATAAACAAAAAGAGGGCCCGTATCCTTAATATAGAAACAAGAGGCGATGGAAGAATTATAAAGGCAGAGATTCCCCTTTCCTCTATGTTTGGTTATGCCACAATTCTTCGTTCAATAACACAGGGAAGGGGCATATATACGATGGAATTTTCTAATTATGAGCAGGTTCCTCCTGAGATACAGAAGGAGATATTAAAATGAAAGAGAAGATAAGGATAGTGCTTAAGGCATTTGATCATAGAATTCTTGACAAATCAACAAGGGATATCGTTGATATAGCCAAGACGACAGGAGCAATCTGTATTGGACCAATCCCCCTTCCTACAAAAATTTCAAGATACACAGTGTTAAGGTCAACAAACATTGATAAAAAGTCAAGGGAGCAATTCGAGATAAGGGTTCACAAAAGGATTGTTGATATTGCAGATCCTACAAACGAGACCATATCCAGCCTGATGGATCTTAATCTTCCCCCAGGCGTTGATGTTGAGATAAAGAAATGAATGGATTATTAGGAAAAAAGATTGGGATGACACAGGTATTTGAAGGAGGAAAGGTTACCCCAGTAACCGCTATATCAGCTGGTCCCTGCTTTGTGGTTAATATAAGAACAAAGGAAAAAAATGGATATTGTGCAATTCAGTTAGGATATGGAGAAGATAAAAGACCAAATCTTCCAAAAAGAGGCTATTTTAAAAAGCAAGGGCTTTCTTGCAAAAAGCATCTTATGGAATTTAGGGGGGAATCTGACCATAAGATAGGTGATAGGATAGGTGCTGATATATTTAAAGAAAATGAGCTTGTTAAGGTGTCTGCTATCTCAAAGGGAAAAGGATTTCAGGGTGTGGTTAGAAGACACAATTTTTCTGGCGGCGTAGCAACCCATGGTTCTATGTTTGGAAGGGTCATTGGCTCGGTTGGTCAATCCTCATTTCCCTCAAGGGTATGGAAGAATACAGGGATGCCTGGAAGAATGGGTGGCAAAATGGTTACAATAAGAAACCTTAAGGTTGTAAAGGTAATTCCTGAAAAAAATCTTATCCTTATAAGGGGAGCAATCCCTGGGCCTATAAATGGCATTGTGGTAATTAAAAAATGCAAGTAGATGTATTGAATATAAAGGGAGAAAAAATAGAAGAAATAGAGCTTAATGATGAGATATTCGCCAAAGAGCCCAATCTCAATACAATATATGAGGCAAATAAGGCATATCTTGCCAATCAAAGAAGGGGAACAGCATCAACCAAAAGAAGGGGTGAGGTTTCTGGCTCGGGAAGAAAGCTCTGGAGGCAGAAGGGAACAGGAAGGGCAAGAATTGGCTCAATAAGAAGCCCTCTATGGAAGGGTGGTGGTATTATCTTTGGCCCTAAACCAAGAAGCTTTAAGATAAAGCTTCATAAAAAGGTAAGAAGAAATGCCTTAATTTCTTCCCTTTCAATAAAAGCTCTAGAAAAAAAAATATTGGTAATTGATAGCATAGACCTAAAAAAGCCAAAAACAAAGGTAATGGATAAGATAATCTCAAAGCTTAACCTTAAAAAACCCTTGTTTGTTCTCTCGCAGAGGAGCCCTGAATTTATTAAAAGCACAAGAAATATACCAAACCTCCATTCCTCTTTGGCAGAAAATCTATGCTCATACTATGTCCTTTCCCACAATGAGCTTGTTATCACAAAAGAGGGAATTAAAAGGCTAGAAGAAAGGCTACTTAGAATTTAAGATTTTCGTATCTACTTTAAGGTTTTTTAAATGATTACTTGAAAACAATTTTGTTTGGGTATATCGCCTTATGGGTTATTTTATAATTCCAATCTTTCCCCTGGCTTTTTTGTTAATCACAAATAGATAAACGCCAGAGGCTAATTTCTTTTCTTTAGGATTCCATATTTTTCTTCCATTGTCCTCTGGATTTATAGAAAGCTCGTCAATTAGCTCACCGGCAATGTTGTATATCCTTATGCTTCCAGAAGGAGGAAGCCTCTTTTCTACTATATTTGGGTCTCCAAAGGTTAGAAATTCATGCTTATGCCAAACAAATGGATTGGGAAATACGGTTGGTTTTGTTATCTCTTCTGGATAGGTTGGTGTTCCGCCAATGGTGAATAAGGAAAGATGCTCTGTGATTGTGGCAATGATTATATTTGATGAGAGATCAATAAAATATGGGATTGCAATTCCATCCTGAAAGATACATAAATCCCTCTCTTTGATTGTTCCTCCTACAATGCCTTTTGTCTCATCGTAAAAAAATCTGGCGGTTAGTGTTCCCTTAAGGGGTGCGGAAGCAGAGATATCCCATCCCATCACCGGCTTTATCCCTTTTGGCACATTTGTTTCTGAGCTTGTGGCGATATAAATTTTAAAAGGCAGATCAAATGTATTGGGAGGGATAAGAAGCTCAAGATTATTTGTAGAAATCGTAGCTTGTTCTTGGGGATTATAATAAAAATTGAGAAACCATAGGATAAACTCATCCCAATCTGTATCTTTGGCAAAGGTAAGCTGGGTATAGGTTCCCAAATAGCCCTCGTCTTCTTTGGGAAAATAAATAGAAAGGCCAGAGTAATTTTTTGAGGCTGTGGTATGGGAAGAAAAAAGAATAGGTGAGACAAGGCTTACCTCTAGCCTATTGGCAAAGTCAAAGAGGTCAATGTATGAGGTATCCCCCTCAGTAAATATAACATTATCCCTTGCTGTGCTTATTTTGTCCCAATCATTTGTTGAGGTAATGCTTCCCAAAGATAAGGCAAGGCTTCCTACCTTTAATAGGTCAATGGAAGATAGGGTTACCTCGCTATTTGGATATGAAGAAACATAGGTTTGGACAATGGTTTCTGCCAAGGAAGATGGGGTGGTGCTTGAGCTAACATTAGCCAATATTTTATTATATGCCCAACCATCCTCTGGTTCTACCTCCTCTGAGGCAACCATAATCTCTCCGTAATCTTTTATCTGATGCGCAACCTCTGCCATTGCCATTAAGCAGGCATCAAAGCCAATTAATCTAATCTTTCCACAGGAAGAAAAGGCTTCTTTTAATTCCTTTAAGGAAAGGGAATCATTATTTGTGTCATCACAACATACCCACTTTGGTCTTTTTTCTAATGCCTTTGTCTTCCAGCCACTTCCATGGTCCCAAAAAACCAAGGCATAATTTTCTGCCGGATATGAGCCTTTTGCCCAATTTATAAAATTCTTTAAGGTATTTGCCTCCCCCATATTTGCCTCTCCTATCTCATCAATAGCATTTTCTGGGTCTGGCGTCATATCTTTTGTAATATAAAACCTTTTTGTTCCTGTCCAATTGTTATGTGAAGAATTATATCCGTTAATTCTATCCATCTGGACAACAATGTTTATATCATCATTTGAGCCAATGCTTGACATTTCTAAAAAATCATCAATTGCATTGCTTTCCAGGTTATTATCAGCGTCTAAATAGACCATGAATGTCCAGGTTTTGGTTGAGATATTAAAATTAAGGCTTTTTTTGGCATTTATCCTTCTTCCAATCTTATATTCTCCAATATCATCACCACCTTCCTTAATTGCCCTCATCACCATATTATTATTCCATAATGGATTTTTTGAGAAAATAAGCCCTCCTAAACTGGCAACAAATGGTGTTGCCATTGAGGTTCCATCCTTATAGGCATAGCTATTATTTCTTATTGTGCTATAAATATCCACACCCGGTGCAGATACATCAACCCAGTTGCCATAATTGGAAAAATCTGCCTTGCGGTCGCTTTGATTGGTTGCTGCCACTGCCATAACATTATCATAGGCGGCAGGATAACATTCTGAACCATAGGGTATCTGAGGGTAATTCCCAGCTGCTGCAACCAGAAATACACCCTTATTATAGGCATAATCACAGGCATCTTTTATGGTTTCTCCTACATCCTCTCCGCCAAAGCTCATATTTATCACCTTTGCACCATTATCTGCCGCATATCTTATTGCTTTATCAATATCAGCATCATTGCCAAAACCTTTATCATCAAGGCATTTTACTGCCAGAAGCTTACAATTCCAGGCAAGACCTGCAATGCCAATAGCATTATTTGTAATTGCAGAGGCAATTCCAGCAACATGTGTACCATGCTCATTGTCATCCATTGGATCATTGTCATTATTGACAAAATCCCTGCCTTTTATAACCTTTCCGGCAAGGTCAGGATGAGTATAATCAACCCCTGTATCTACAATTGCAATAATTACATTATCTGTTCCTGTGCTTATATCCCAGGCAGAAGGTGCAGAAACTTTATTAAGCCCCCATTGTTTGCTGAAATCAGGGTCATTTGGACTAATACAAATATGCCTTATATAATTCGGCTCGGCATAGACTACATCCGGATTTTTCTTTAAGGATGAGATAATCTCAAAAATATCCCCTGAAACAGAAAGCTTGTAGGTTTTATCAAAAAGATGCTCTTGGGAAAGAATTGAAATGCCAAGGTTAGAGAGGGCTTTTTTGTCTTTTACCTTTACTAAAACCTCACCCTCTTTATAAGCAGAAAAAACAAGAAATGGGATAAGGAGAAATAAAAGAAGCCTTTTCACTAAAGAAGATCAAGGATAGAATATAATTTTGGCTCTTTATGGACAATAAATTTAGCTGCCCTAATCGCACCATAGGCAAAAACATCCCTTGAGGTTGCCCGATGGGTAAGCTCAATTCTCTCGCCACTACCACCAAATATAATTGTGTGGTCTCCAACAACATCACCTACCCTTAAACTCATCACACCTATCTCATTGTCCTCTTTCTTCTTTTTGCCATTTCTTCCATGCACGGCTGCTCTTTCAATATCATATCCACGAGATTCTGCTAATATCTCATAGAGCCTCTTTGCGGTTCCCGAGGGAGAGTCAAGCTTATGCTTATGGTGTGCCTCAATTATCTCAAGGTCAAAGGAGGAAAGAAGCTTTGAAATTTGGGGCAATATTTTAAATATCACATTCATCCCAAAGGACATATTTGAGGAATAGAGAATAGGGATGTGCTTTGATGCCCTTTTCATATGTGCCATTTGATCCTTTGAAAGACCCGTTGTTCCAATAACCATCGCCCTTTCATTCTCTTTTGCAATATCAATATGTTCTCTCAGGGAATCAGGGCTTGTAAAATCAATTAAACAATCACCTTTATTTATAACATCTAACAGCTCATTAGAAATCTCGCATCCATAAAGGTTTGCTCCAATCATTGGATGACCCTTTTTCTCAACCAAACCAGTGATCCTTATTTGAGAATCCTCGCTTGCTATCCTTGCAATAGAAGAACCCATCCTTCCTGCTGCCCCAAGAATAATTACTTTTATCATTTTATAACCCCAAGCGATAAAAGGACATCCCTTATCTTTTTGGCTGTCTCCTCCTTTACCCTAACAAGGGGAAGCCTAACCTTAGGATTTGGAATAAGCCCCATTATGAACAATGCCTCCTTAACCGGTGCTGGATTTGTCTCTAAAAACATCGCCTTGCATAAAGGAAGCAATTTATAATAGAGAGACCTTGCCCTTTGTATATCTTCCTCTACCTCCTCTATCATTGAGGCAAAATCAAGTGGACATACATTCGCACTTGCGGCAATAGAGCCTTTTGCACCAATTGTCATCATTGGAAACGCTAGGGCATCCTCTCCACAAAATACAGCCATTTTTCCATTACAGAGCTTGATTATCTCTGCTGCCTGAATAAGGTTTCCCGATGCCTCCTTTATTCCAACAATGTTTTCAATAGATGATAATTTAAAAACCGTCTCAGGCATCATATTTACACCGGTTCTTCCCGGGACATTATAAAGAATAATAGGAAGCCTTATATTCTTTGCTAGCTCTTCAAAATGGGCAATTAAGCCATCCTGGGTTGGCTTGTTGTAATATGGTGTAATGCTTAATATTCCATCTGCACCATCATCTTCTGCTTGTTTTGCAAGCTCAATTGCCTCATATGTTGAATTTGAACCACAACCTGCAATTACAGGTATTCTTTTTTTTACAATATCAATGGTAAATTTTACAACATCCCGATGCTCTTTATGTGATAGGGTTGCAGATTCTCCGGTTGTCCCTACAGGAACAAACCCATTTGTCCCCTTCTCAATATGGAACTCAATAAGCTTCTCTAATGTTTCATAATCAATTGAGCAATCATCCCTAAATGGCGTTATGATAGGAACTATAGACCCTTTAAACATAATCTTTTCCTCCCCTTATTTAAATTAAATCTAGTATAATAAAAAAATGTATCTTTGTCTATATAAATTTATGGGAATGTGTTTAGTTGTCCTATATTTAGGCACAAAGTAAATAAATCTTAAACAAATTCAAAACTTAAAACGCAAAGCGTAAAACAAAAAATTCAAAATAAAATTGCATTTTTATAACTTATAGTTGATTCCATAACGCTTTACAAAATGTATGTGTTTAGATAATCTTAAGGAAAACTTTATAAAATTATGAATTTTGAATGTTGAATTTTGAATTAAAAGGGAAAAAATTTTATAAAACTTAAACCTTCAATTCAAAATTCAAAATTTAGAATTCAAAATTTCTTAAAAGGTGGATGAATTTTTAACAGATAAACACACCCTATCTATTTTTGCACTAAGTAATGGAAGATACTATAAGTGATGATGCTTGTCAATCACAGGGTATCATAGGTCGATTAAAGAAGGATCAACCTCATAGACCATAACCGGCTCTCTTTCTCCCTTAACCTCTATTTCTCCCAATTCTTTTGCCTTTATCCTATCTTTAACCAAAGAGAATGTTCGGTGGGAGATAAGAATCTTTCCCGGGGTTGCCTTTGCCTCAAGCCTTTGGGCAAGGTTTACCTCCCTTCCCAGAACCGTATATTCAGACCTTCGCTTTGAACCAATCGCACCCACAGTGACAAACCCTGTATTTATCCCAATCTTTATTTCAATTGTCTCTCTTCCCTCCCTTTCCCATTCCTTGTTTAGCAGAGAACCCTTTTTTTGCATTTCAAGCGCAGAGTTAACCGCAGATAATGCATGATTAGGGAGTTCATCGGGATCACCAAAGAAGGCAAGCATTCCATCACCGATAAATTTATCTAATGTCCCCCCATATTTAAAGACAATCTCAGTCATCTCATCAAAGTATCTTCTCAGCATCTCAGTTATCTCCTCAGGTTGTGCCCTTTCGGAAAACTCACCAAATCCCTTTATATCAGAAAATAAAATGGTAAGCTCCTTTCTCCTTAATGCCTCAAATTGCCTATTCAATATCTTATCCACCACACCTTCGGATACATACCTCTTAAAGAAAAACCTTATCCTCCTTTTCTCTTTCTCCTCAAAAAATAAAGCATATCCGGTGGATGCGCTATAGGAAAGAAAGCCTGCCAAGATAGGAGAGAAGACATTTAAAAGAATTCCCTTTAGAAAGAGAAAAAAGGAAAGGAAAAGATACATAAAAAGAGAAGCAGGGAAAAGAAGGGCATTTATCCTTACCGGAAACAAAGTAGTAAGCCCGGCCAAGAGAGAAAAGAGAATAATGATTGTGGGAGTAAGCCAAAGGGGAGGGGAATAGAGGGTATCATCCTCAAGGAGATTGGCGACTACCTCTCTGTGGATAAAGAGATTGGGAGAGAAGGAAGAGATAGGGGTTGGGCTATAATCGCCAATGCTTGGGCCAGTTTGACCAATCAGCACTGCCTTTTGTTTGAAATCTGAAAAGCCTATCTCTCCATATCTATAGTTAATTCCATAACGCTTTACAAAATGTATGTGTTTAGATAATCTTAAGGAAAACTTTATAAAATTATGAATTTTGAATGTTGAATTTTGAATTAAAAGGGAAAAAATTTTATAAAACTTAAACCTTCAATTCAAAATTCAAAATTTAGAATTCAAAATTTCTTAAAAGGTGGATGAATTTTTAACAGATAAACACAACCCTATCTATTTTTGCACTAAGTAATGGAAGATACTATAATAGCTTCTTTATCTCTTCCTTGGACACCTTTGGCTTGCCAGTAAGGGAGAGAGAAACCTCATCGGCTGGGAATCCCAAAACAGAGGCTGCCTTTGAAAGGCTTTCAAATTTCTTAATGCACTCCCCTAGTATCTCTAAGGAAGATTTCATATTTTGCTTGATAAAGAAGGCAAGCCCGAGATTAAAATATATCCCTCCATCCTTAAGATAAAGGCTATCCTCATAGGCTTCTTTTTCTTCAAAGCTTGTCTTCCAAACATCCTCCATTTTAAAGACCTGGATTGTCTCATCCTTCCTCTTTAGGGTGTAAGAGACACCTGGGATGCTTTCAATAATCTCACCCAATATAGAGGAGCCGTCATGAAGATAGATTGTATCAGCATAAAGGCTTTGCAAGAAAAATAAGGATATTCCCACCAAACCAGAAAAAATAGACCTTTGCATCTTTAAACCCCTTTTGACAATGTATCAATAATAAACCTTGCCTTTTGGAAACCATCTTTAATCATTTCTACACTCACCCCTCCCCGGTAATAGCCAAAGATATGGAGGTTTTCATAAACCGTTCCCAGGGCAGCCATAAGCTTGCCATTATGCGGAATCTTTCTCATTGCCTTTGTGTATTCCTCAATGGAGGTTGGAAGCTTATCAGAAGATACCCCTAAGGATAGGAGATGGCCATCAATTGCAGCAAGGGCGGATAGATAAGCCATTGCTGAGGCCTCTTTTACATACTTTTCATCCTTATAGCGGTCATATTCAATACCTGATTTAGATAAACTTTCTTTTGCATTGGCAAAATACCTCTTTGCCTTGGAAAATGCCTCTTTTGGGTCTTTGGGAAATATCTTTTTAGCCATTTTTAGAATTATAATCTATTCTTAAAAATTTTGCAAATTCCTTTTTGGCCTTTTATTTTTCATTCCTCTTTGAGGATTTTAAGCAAATTTTCTGCCGATTGATAACCTGGATTTATCCTCAATGCCTCCTTTGCCATTAGAATTGCCTCTTTATATCTTCTAATATTGTAATAAAGACGGCCTCTGTTAAAGCAAGATGTAGCATAGTTTATAATATAAACAGAATCGTTCTCATCCTTTCTGTATTTCATCTTATAATCTGTCTCTAAAAGGAGATTATACAATTCCTGGCTAGATATATCATTTTTTATGACCATTGAGAATACACCGCATGGAAGGAATTCATACCTTGAAATAAACGGATAGCTTGGGGATGGAAAGATATAGAACGGCCTCCTTTCCATATTCATCTCAATCATACTCTCTATCCTCTGATTCCTTACCTCATCGTATGTAAGGATGGCTTTTTTAACGGGATACATCTTAAATTCAAGGTCTGGATACATTTCTCTATAAAGATTTGCCATCCATTCAAAGTGAAGCTGGTGTGGCTCAATGAGGGCTATATCCTTCCTTACAGATTCACAATAATGAAAATATTCAAGCAAAAATGAATGGGTATCATCCTCTGCAATAATAACCCCATTTTTCTTAATAGGCCTTAATATATTGAGGCAATAGTTATAAGGCGAATAATAAAGGCTATGGTCATTTCTTTTATAATTGCTTATAAAGAGCTTAATTGGAATAATAAGGAGAGCAAGCGAAAAAATAATGTAGGCAAGCTTTTTCTTTGAAAATGATAAGATAAAGAATGCTCCAAAGCCTATCCATAAAGAGAATATAGCAAATGGGATCATATAGTATAGCTGAAAAGATGGGTGGTTGTATGTAACAGAAATAAGGACATCGGTTAAGAAAATAAGAAGCAAAAAGAGGAATATGGATGTCCTCTTTATTGCCATAGCAAAAAGACCAGCAATTCCAAGGGATAATAATAAAATACCAAATTCATTAGGGAATAGACCCCTTATTTGACTAATAAACCGAGCAATGTATTCTTTTGGCTTAAGCTTTAAGAATAAAAAATCATATTGACTTCCCTTTATATGAGAAATAAATCTATTAGGTGTCTCTGGATCGCTCCAGTTTAAAGGAGGATGGGATGATGCCCTTATTGGAAGATATAGGTATAATGTAAGGGGCAAGATAAAGAGTAAAGCCATCGTTAAAGGAATTTTAAATTTTAAATTTTGAATTTTAAATTGTTTTTTTCTATTCTTCCATAGAATGGCTAGTATAAAAAGTATAGCAGCGGGAACAATAAACAATGTCTGGCGATGGTGTGCCAATGATAAACCAAGGGTAAAGAAGAAAAGATAGAGGATTTTTAAAGAAAGCCTCTCCTTGTATTTGAAAAGGAGAAAAAGGAGGAGGATAAAAAAGAATAGGTTTGTGATGTATTGTCCTGCAAATGTTGCCTGGCCCCAAAATGTATTTGAGAAGGCTAAAGAAAGAGAGGAAATTAGGCTTGGAATTCGTGATTTTACAATCTTTAGGCTAATGAGATAAATAAGCATTATAGCTATGGATGAGGAAAAGGCAGAGAGCATATTTAGCCTGTATGCAATATTTCCTATTGGGATAAGATGCATCCATAGATTGCCAAAGAGGCAATAAAATGGGTATCCTGGTGGATGGGGAATACCAAGCACCCAAGCCGCTGTTGTCATATCCCCTGCATCATAAAGCCCAACCGAGGGGTTTAATGTCACCAAATACAATCCAAAAGATGCAAATAAAACAAGCCTTCCAAATATATCCTCCTTTGTTTTAAATCCCAATTTATCCTTCACAAAAGAATTATACCCTAATATTTATAGTTAACGCATTATAGTTAATTCCATAACGCTTTACAAAATGTATGTGTTTAGATAATCTTAAGGAAAACTTTATAAAATTATGAATTTTGAATGTTGAATTTTGAATT
>JBFLYE010000132.1 GCA_040756715.1 bacterium | reverse complement strand
ATCCATCCTTCCCTCAAACCTCTCCATCCTTTTTTCAATTCCATCTATTTTTGCAGAAAGCTCACCAAGCTTTGGAATCAAAATATTTGAAACTGCCTCAGTTATATCTTTAACATCCATCTTAAAATCTCACTCCCATTGAAAGGATATGCGAATCTCCCAAATCGCCATAGGGTTTAAATAAATAGTCAAATGAATAAGACAAATATTCTATTCCAAAGCCAGCTAATATTCCCGAACCTGCCATCTTTCTTGTAGAATAGCCTAATCTTAAATTTAAGACCTTTGCAAATTCCTTTTCTATTCCCAAAGAAATATAAGGGTCAGAATCATTGGGAATACTCAACTCTCCCTTTATCTTTGCCAATAATGGAATGTTATAGGATGAAGAAATATTGAAGCTTAAGGGAAGCGAAAATTTATCGTTATCATATTTTATCTTTGTTCCTAAATTCTTTAGGCTTCCTCCAACTTCTAACCCTGGACAAGGGTTAGCTATTGCACCAAGATCAAGGGCAAAGGCACCTCCCTTTGCCGTATCAATCTTTGAGCTTATTGCCTTAAGAGCGCCGCCAAGCTTTAAGCCAAACATTTCCCTTGCATAAGAGAGGCTTGCACAAAGGTCATAGGCAGACCAGCTTCTTCCTGTCCTTCTTCCAGAATTATTGTATTCATCCATCTCGCCATAGCCAAAATAAATTACCTCTCCACCGATTACGCCGTTCTTTAACGAATAGGATACATTTACTAGCCCCTGCTTAAGCCCTTTTACCTCATTCAATGGCATTGAGTACATAAAACCCGCTGACCTTCCTTTATCTACCAAAGATGCGGGATTTTCAAAAAATCCCAAGGGGTCTCTTTCCAGCTTAAGAAAAGCCAATCCACTCTCCCCGGGTGTCTTTGCTAAGCAAAAACCTGTTAAAATCAAAAAGGCAAATACCTTTTTCATCTTGCCATTACCTCCCTATACCTTTCTTCCGCACCTTTGTCAATTTAATCTTCTTCATTTTATCAATCCCTTTATAATATCTGCAACAACTGGGTTCATAATTGTAAGGGCAAGAAACATAAGGATTATTAAGAAATTCATCTTTGTATCCAAGCTTTTAATCTTTGCTTCAAGCTCTATTCCAACCACATTTATCCTTTCCTCAAAGACTTCCCTGGTTATAAACTCTTTCCTTATCGCATCAAGTAGCTCATCCTTGGTTCTTCTCCATGTATGCTCTACCTCATCTTGAATTACCGCCTCAAAAGACCTCACAACCCTCTTTGCATCCTCTTTCCCGAAGCTTTTTCCAAATGTCTCGTAAACCTCTAATGGTAATGCTACTGGCATTTAAATCCTCCTAAATTCTCTTAAAGAAATTCGCCTAACCTCCCTCCATTCTCTTTTTAAAATATATTGCCAAGAAAATACTTTAAAGATTAAAGCTAGCGTTCCTCCCGCCGCAATAAACAATCCCAATATTCTGTAAATATGACATCTTATCTTATTTTTACCCCCTTTGATAGGGTATCTATTATAAATTTTGCCTTTTGAAAGCCAGATTTTATCATCTCTACATCAACCCCTCCACGATAATAGCCAAGAATATGAAGATTTTCGTAGACAGTGTCTAAAGCTGAAATAAGCTTTCCATTGTGGGGAATCTTTCGTAAGGATTTTGTGTATTCCTCAATAGATGTGGGAAGCTTCTTCTTTTCTGTACCAATAGATAGAAGATAGTCATCAATTGCAGAAAGACAAGCTAAATATGCCACTGCGGAAGCCTCTTTAACATACTTTTTGTCCTGATAACGGTCATACTCAATTCGGGTCTTTGCTAATGTCTCTTTTGCATTTGCAAGATACCTCTTTGCCTCTTCAAATAACACCTTTGGTTCTTCTGGAACAATTCTTTTTTTCATCTTATTATTTGCCCCCAATTTTTTATCCTTGTTTTAGCATATTTCATTTTTAAACTCGTATCTCCTTATCTCATCTTCCCTTATCTTATTTTTAAGATACATATATCTATCGGCAAAATTTTCCAGCCCAATCTTAACCCTTATCTCTCCCATTTTACCCTAATTCCCTCCCTCGGCAAAAAGAGGAAAGCACAAAAAGGCACACTCCCGTCTTAGAACCGCAAGCCTCTTTCTAATACTGCCTGGCTCCATTATCCTATTTTGTCCTTATTTGTACAGTTTCCTCTACCTTCACAACCTTAATTTCTATATTGCCTCTATCATAAAATTAATTTCTATATTGCCTCTATCATAAAATAAAATAGACTGGTATTTACCAGTCTTTGATTTCTAAATCTTCTTTTTATCTCCTCTCCCTTTCTTCTGTTACAACTTCTGTTACAAAAGCCCATCCTTGTCTATAATGTAAATTTCACCTTTTTCCCCTCCTTCTTTTTTCCTTTGTTGCTTATAACATTCCTTTTTTTATTTATCGGCAAAAAAGGAAAAAAACTTTAGCTTTTTTTAAATCCCAAATTTTTTAGTTTTTATATCTTAAATATAACACATTTTCTTTTTTTTGTCAAAAAAATTTTCAAACCTCACTCCTCCTCATATGAGAATACCTCTATCTTCCTTTCCAAGCCCATAATCTTCTGCATAAGGCTTGGCGAGATATATGCAGTTGCTACCATTAAGGTAGGCTCAATACCTTCCTTTTGCTTGTAATCATCAGCCGTATCATATATTTTCTTGATATCCCCTGAGACCATCCGAGATGTAATCTCTAATTATAGTATCTTCCATTACTTAGTGCAAAAATAGATAGGGTTGTGTTTATCTGTTAAAAATTCATCCACCTTTTAAGAAATTTTGAATTCTAAATTTTGAATTTTGAATTGAAGGTTTAAGTTT
>JBFLYE010000131.1 GCA_040756715.1 bacterium | reverse complement strand
GCTGTAAAATAATTTGCCTTAGGGTCTTTAAAAAGAGGGTTTTTAAGGAACAAAAAGAGAGACCATACCTAAAATTAGCAATGCAAAACTTAAAAATGCAAAATGAACTTAACCGTAATTTTGAACTAATTGGAGATTGAAATTTGGTCTAATCTCTTTTAGTCTAACTGTAATATTGCGACAATTTATGCAAGATACTATAATTTTGTAAATGAAATTCACCCATCTTCATTGCCATTCTGAGTATAGCTTATTGGATGGAGCAATAAGGGTCGAAAGCCTTGTCCAAAAGGCATCTTTCCTTTCAATGTCTGCTTTGGCTATCACAGACCATGGAAATATGTTTGGTGCGATAAAGTTTTATAAGACAGCCCTTGCCCATGGCATAAAGCCCATAATTGGATGTGAATTTTATGTTTGCAATAACATAAAAGAAAGGCAAAAGGAAATACTTTTCCATATAACCCTCCTTGCAAAAGATATAACAGGCTATAAAAACCTTATAAAGCTTACAAGTATAAGCTATCTTGATGGGTTTTACTATAAGCCAAGGATAGACGAAAGCCTTCTTAAGGAATATAGCAGGGGAATAATTGCTTTATCTGGTTGCACAAAGGGTCAAATCCCAAGGCTTATCTTGGATGGAAGAATTAAAGAGGCAGAAAAAAAGGCAGAAGAATACCTTAAAATATTTGGCAGCAAAAATTTTTACCTTGAGCTTCTAAACCACAACCTTGATGAGGAAGAAATTGTAAGAAAGGGCTTAATTGAAATAGGAAAAAGGCTCTCCATTGGTCTTGTTGCAACAAATGACATCCATTATTTAGAAAGGGCTGATTATCCTGCACATGATGTCCTTATTTGCATCCAGACAGGAAAGAAAATAGAAGAAGAAAAGAGGCTAAAATTTCAAACCCCAGAGCTTTACTTTAAAAGCGAAGAAGAAATGAAAGCCTTATTTTCAGATATTCCCTCTGCAATAGAAAACACACAATTGATAGCCGATGCTTGCAACCTTGAGCTTGAATTTGGCTCTCTCTATCTCCCACACTACGAAACAAAAGAAGAAGAGCCAGACGAGGCTTTAAAACACTTATGTATAAAGGGTTTAAAAGAAAGGTATAATGATGATGAGAAGGCTTGGGAAAGGCTTGAATATGAGCTTTCGGTTATCTCAAAGATGAAATATGCCAGCTATTTCCTTATTATTCATGACCTTATTCAATATGCAGAAAGAGAAGGAATTCCGGTTGGCCCAGGAAGGGGCTCTGTGGCTGGCTCTATTGTTGCCTATTGCCTTGGGATTACAGATATAGACCCATTAAGGTATAACCTCCTCTTTGAAAGGTTTTTAAATCCAAACAGGGTTTCCCTGCCAGATATTGACATAGATTTTTGCTACAAAAGGAGGGATGAGATACTTTCCTATGTAACAAAGAAATATGGCTCTGATAAAACAGCCCAAATTATTACATTTGGAACCATGCTTGCCAGACAGGTTCTCCGTGATACAGGAAGGGTCCTTAATTTTTCTTATAGTGATTGTGATAAGCTTGCCAAGATGCTTAATGAGGAGGTAGGTGTTACCCTACATGAGGCATTGGTTAAAATTCCAAGCTTTAGAGAAGAATATAAAAGTGATGAAAAAAAGAAGGAGCTTATTGATATAGCAATGAGGCTTGAAGGTCTTACACGGCATGCCTCAACCCATGCCGCAGGCATCGTAATTAGCTCCCTTCCCCTTACAGAGATTGTTCCTCTCTACAAAGACCCAACATCGGGAAGGATTGCAACCCAATATTCAAAAGACGATATTGAGGCAATAGGCCTTCTTAAGATGGATTTTCTTGGCCTGGTTAACCTTACTGTAATCCATGACACAATAAAGTTAATAAAGGAAAGGCAGGGAATTGAAATAAACATAAAGAAAATTCCCCTTGATGATAAAAAGACATATGAGCTTCTTTCAAGGGGAGAATCCATTGGTTTATTCCAGCTTGAGTCATCTGGAATGCAGGATTTATTAAAAAGGATAAAACCAACAACCTTTGAAGACTTAATCGCCCTCATTGCTTTACATAGACCAGGACCACTTAAATCTGGTATGGTTTCTGATTTTATAGAAAGAAAGCATCAAAGAAAGAAAATAGAATATCCAACACCTTTATTAAAGCCAATCCTTGCTCAAACATATGGCGTTATAGTCTATCAGGAGCAGGTTATGCAGATTGCAGAGACCCTGGCAGGATTTTCTATGTCTACCGCAGATGAGCTAAGGAGGGCAATGTCTAAAAAACAAGAGGATAAGATGAGAAAGATGAGGGATGAATTTATAAGGGGATGTATAAGGCATAATCATTCAGAGCATCTTGCCTCAAAGATATATGAGCTTTTGAGCAGGTTTGCTGAATATGGTTTTAACAAATCACATTCTGCAGCTTATGCCTTAATTGCCTATCAGACAGCCTATCTTAAGGCAAATTATCTTTTAGAGTTTATGGCTTCGCTTATTACCAATGAATTGAACAACCAAGATAAGATAGCCATATATATCAATGAGTGCAGGAAGATGGGAATAAAAATTCTTCCACCCAATATAAATAGCTCATATCCATATTTTGCTATTGAGGATGGAAATATAAGGTTTTCCCTTACCGCAATAAAGCATGTAGGAGAATTGGCTGCTTCATCAATTGTATCGGTAAGAAAGAAATGGCCATTTTCCTCCCTTTCTGATTTCTGCAACAGGGTTGATACCCGTCTTGTAAATAAGAGGGTTCTTGAAAGTTTGATAAAAGTAGGTGCATTTGATGGTCTTGGTAAGCGAGCAAGCCTTATCCTTGCTTTAGATAAGGTTCTTGAAACAAATGGGAAAAAGACAAACCAAATTTCTCTTTTTGAAGAAGAAGTAAAACCTGTAGATGTTCCCGAATGGGATGAAATGCAGAAGCTGGCTCTTGAAAAGGAGCTAACCGGCGTTTATATCTCAGGTCATCCTTTGGAAAGGTATAAAGATAAGCTTAGAGGATACGAAAAGATAATCTCCATTTTTGATAAAGGGGATGGTTTTTTTGTTTCCATAGCAGGGATGATAAGGAAGATAAAGAAGACAAAGACAAAAAAGGGCGATACAATGGCATTTATGGAGATAGAAGACCTAAGCGGAGGGATTGAGGTTATTTTGTTTCCCGAAGCCTACAAAATTTCTGAAAATAAGGTTGCAAAAGACACAATTGTTATTGTGGAGGGAAGGGTAGATAAAAAGAGAGAACCAAAGGTTATAGCAGATAAGGTCTTATCCTTTGATGAAAGGAGGCCGACAATACACCTTCGGCTAAACACATCTTGTGAAGAGATTCTCCATAAAATTAAAGAAATTATCTCCCCTTTTTCTGGAAATTGCCTATTCTATCTTCATTTTGGAAAAAATGGTTCAGAGAGGGTTTTATTGGCAGCAAAGAGGATTAAGCTTGATGAAGAGATGTTTGCAAGTTTAAAGGAGGTTGTGGGGGGAGAGAATGTGTGGGTGGAGTAGGAATTGCGGGATTCGGGAAGGATGAATAATTTAACACAGAATACAATAAATAAAGAGGTATCCCTCTCTGGTATAGGGCTACATACAGGACAAAATATTACAATAGCCCTTAAACCAGCTCCTCCTAATACAGGCATTGTTTTTATAAAGGATGATGTAGAGATACCTGCAAAGCTTTGCTATGTTTCCTCATCATACAGGGAGATTTCTTTAAAAAAAGATGGAACAGAGATTAAGACAATAGAGCATCTTTTGGGTTCTTTATCTTCTTTTTCCATTACAAACCTATTTATAGAGGTTAATGGATCTGAGATACCCATTATGGATGGAAGCAGTCTTCCCTTTGCTCTGCTTATAAAATCTGCGGGCATAAAAAAGCAGGAGGGAAGAATGAAATATCTCTCTTTTACAGGTCCTGTTGAGATAAAGGAGGATGGAAGGTCTATCTCTATCCTTCCTTATAATGGGTTTAAGGTATCATATACAATTTCTTTTTCTCATCCTGGGGTAAAGAAACAGTCATTAGAACTTAAGCTAGATGAAACATCTTTTATAAAAGAGATAGCTCCAGCAAGGACATTCGGTTTTCTTGATGAGGTCAATAGCCTTCGGCAAGCAGGTCTTATTAAGGGTGGTTCTCTTGAAAATGCAATTGTTCTCTCTGATGATGAAATTATTAACAAGCCATTAAGGTATGAAGATGAATTTGTCAGACATAAGATTCTTGATTTAATTGGTGACCTTTTCCTTCTGGGCATTCCATTAAAAGGTCATATTATTGCCAATTGCTCGGGACATTCCTTAAATATAAAATTGGCAAGGAGGATAGAGGAGATGCTAAAAAAGAATGAGGGTATAGTAATAGGGGAGGGAAGGATGGATATAAAAGAAATCCTTGGAATAATTCCCCACAGGTATCCATTCCTTCTTATTGACAGAATCCTTGAGATAGAGCCAGCGAAAAGGGTTGTTGGGATAAAAAATGTAACAATGAACGAAGAATTCTTTCAGGGACATTTTCCAGGAAATCCGGTTATGCCAGGTGTTCTCATTATTGAGGCAATGGCTCAAACAGCGGGTGTTTTGCTTCTTTTAGAGGAGAAAAATAGGGGAAAGCTGGTATATCTTGCTGGTCTGGATAATGTCCGATTTAGAAAGCCAGTTATCCCCGGGGATCAAATAAGGTTTGAGGCAATACCGGTAAAGATTAGAAAAAAGGTAGGTATGGTTGAAGTAAAGGGATGGGTAGACAGCGAGCTGGCTGCCGAAGCAACCCTTCTCTTTTCTCTTGGTGTTTAGAGGGAAAGTTCATAGGCTCTATTACTTATAGTTAATTCCACAACGCTTTATAAAATTTTGAATTTTGAATGTTGAATTTTGAATTAAAAGGGGAAAAATTTATAAAATTATGAATTTTGAATGTTGAATTTTGAATTAAAAGGGGAAAAATTTTATAAAACTTAACCTTCAATCCAAAATTCAAAATTTAGAATTCAAAATTTTATAAAACTTAAACCTTCAATCCAAAATTCAAAATTTAGAATTCAAAATTTCTTAAATACTATTTTTGCACTAAGTGATGGAAGATACTATAGTGTAGATAATAAATTGAAGAAGCTTGTATTGCTATTGATTGTTTGTATAATTCTAGCTGGAACAATAGTGGGAATTATAGTTTTTAAAAGGATAGAATCCAAAGCTTTTGATAAAGCCTGCCAGATAAATAGCATCTTATCATATAAATCCTTTGTTGGTAAATTTCCCATAAGCTCTCATAAGAGAGAGGTTAAATACTGGATAAAAACCTTACAGGCAAACGACCTTAATAGCTATAAAAATTATCTTAAGGAATTTCCCAAAGGCAGATTTTCTAAAACAGCTATGAAAAAGGCATCTTGTCTTGCCTGGGAAATTACCCAAAAAAAGGATAGTCTGGATGCTTACGAAGGATTTATCAATGAATATCCTGGCTTTCCTGAGGTAGAAAAAGCAAGGCAGGAATTGCCTAGGTTGCGCATCCAAGAGGCATATAAGGCATTTGCTAAGCTTAATGATGTTGATGGAGCAATCTGGGATAATAATTTAGGCTGGCCAGTTATCCTTTCTGATACAAGCAAAAAAGACCCATCCCTTCCCCCTATGGATATGGATGATTTAATTATGGTAATGAAGATTATAAAAGGGGAAGAAAATCCAGGTGTAAGCATTGAGCCTTGCAATGCTTACCAAAAGGTGCGCTATATACCAAATGAAATAAACAATACCCACCTTGGGCAAAGGCTGTTTGAGGCAGATAGGATGCTAAAGGCATTAAGCTTTGGAAAAGACCCTATAACTAAAGAAACAATTACATCCTCCCTTTCTGGATTTAAAACCCTGATAGAGCTTGTTTCTAATAAAGATGAGAATATAAAAATAGGGCATTTTAGCAGAATCTGGTTTAAGCCAAAAGAGGTTGTCCTTATAGAAGAAGGAGGGGGCATTATGTTTGATAAGATTGTAATGGGGGTTGAAAGTGAAAGTAAATATCAAGCACCAGAGGAATTTGCCTCTTTCTTTGAAGAAAATTATAGGGAATTTGCCAAAGAGGTGCCTATTTATAAAGAGCTTATTAGAATAGCAAAATTTGTGGCTATAGCAAGGTGGCTTAAAGATAGGGGCCATCTTCAAAATTTGGCATTAGCAGATTATCCAATAAAACCCATTGATACACCATCAAAGATACCTTCTATTAAAGAGACGGTTAGGGAAATACACAGGGGAACCTGGACACAGCAATATTTCCTTATCGGAGGGGTAATCCTTGATACAAAGAATACCTATAAAAAAAGGAAGAAAGTAAAGAGGGATAAAGAGGTAGTTAGCAAGAAGGAAGGGGGTAAGAAAGATATAAAAAGAGAGGTAGTAGAAAAACCATACAAAACAGCCATATCCTGGAAATTTAAAAAATATAAGGCGGTTGCAATACCCCTTAAGGCAATAAAATAATGCACCAATGATAACCATCGCGGAGTATGTGTTTAGTATCCTATAGTTAATTTCCATAACGCTTTATAAAATTTTGAATTTTGAATGTTGAATTTTGAATTAA
>JBFLYE010000130.1 GCA_040756715.1 bacterium | reverse complement strand
AAGCCCAAGCTATTGGTATGACAATCAATGGAATGTAGCCTTTAGCCAAAAAGCAAGCAAGATAAGGTGGATTATCCCCCAGGTTTTACCAAATGAACAAGGAGAGCTTTCCTTTGTGGTGAAGGTTATTTTAAAAAATTTTGACAAAATTAAAATTATGTGTTATCCTTAAATAAGGAGATGATGAAGATGAGAAAGATATTAGTAAGTAGTTTGATGGCAGGAGGGTTAGTTTGGAGCCTTGTCATTGAGAATGGAGGGGATAGAGGGATTCTGGTTGCAAACAGCCAAAATAATCCTGAGTTGGCGGCAGATATACCTAGCGACCTTATCTGCTGGTATCAACCAGGAAGCCTTAGCGCAACATCAAATGTTGTCCAAACCGAGGTTCTTTTGGGAACAGAAACCGTGGTAAGGGTTGTTCCAAAAATAACCTATGTGAAAAAGGATGGAACATTTACCATAGACATTGAGGCTTTAAATGTCTCTGACCTTGGGGCAGCCCAATTATACCTTTATTTTGACAAAAATAAGGTAAATATTACCCCTTACGGGACACCAAGCAAAGGCTCTCTCTTTGGGGGAGGAGCCTGGACAGTAGACCCCCTTATTGAGAGGGATAAGGGATATATCTACATCTGTGATGTCTTATTATCTGGCTCTGGAAATGGAACAGGAACCTTAGTAGAAAAGATTATCTTTTCCTCCCTGGTGGATGACCCAACCTCTGAGTTTGTCTTTGGCACAATAACCCTTCTTAAAAGCGATTTTATAACCGAGATTCCCTATACTACAGAACAAGGCTCTATCTTCCCATATTTACTAGACCACTTTGACCTTTTAGCCCCAATTGATGTTATAGCAGGAAGGGCCTGGACAATGACGATAACCGTAAAGGACCAGCAAAATAATGTGTATAAAGACTATAAGGGAATACCTATCATATCAGTTAACCCAGGAACAATTTCATATCAGATTTCCAAATTCTCTAATGGTGTTGGAATAGCTACCATAACAAGGTATCAAGTAGGAACAATGGTATTGACGGTCAAAGATAGCGAAAATCCAAGTGTTTCTACTCAGATACCTTCTATTATGGTAAGGTATCTTTGCGACTTTGGAAACAGCTTTATCTCTAACGACCCTGACAACAAGATAGTCTTTGAGGATTTAGTCTGGTTTGCCCGATACTGGCGTGCTTATTATTCAGGTGGAACTCCTTCTACTTGGGCAAAGGGAGATGTAGGAAGGCAACAAATGAGCGGAAATCCACCCTATATCATCTCAGAGCCTAATGGCAAGGTAGATTTTTGGGACTTAGTGATCTTTGTGAGGATGTGGAGGTGGTCTCAAGGAAAAGGAAAGCCAATGGCTCTTGAGGCTCCAAAATTTTCCCTTTCCCAAGAAAAGCTTGAAGCAGAAAAGGGAGAGGAATTTAATGTAAATATTACAGCCAATGCAAATAACCTTTTGGGTGTAAATATAAGGCTAGATTATGACCCAGCAAAGATTGAGCTTATCTCTTTAGAGGAGGGCGATTACTTTAAAAAGCAAAATCTTGCCTTAAAGGATAACACAATAAGCCTAGCAAGCCTTGAGGATATGAATGGTATCTCAAAGGAAGCCCCTCTTTCAAACGCAAGATTTAAACTAAAGGATGAAAATGCCTCAAGGATTAAGATAAAAATCTTCTATCTTCAAGCTGGGGATGATGTAAAAGAGACAGAGCTTGAGGTTATGGTAGAACCACTTGATCCTCCTCCTTACTCAGCCCTATTCCAAAGCGTTCCCAACCCGGCAAAGGATAGTGTCTTTATTCCCTTCCAGCTTGCTGAGGCTGGCGAGACAAAGCTTACCATTTACAATATCCTTGGTCAGGTTGTAAAGGAGATAGGGCCAGAATTTAAACCAAGGGGATATTATACCCTCAAGAACAAAAAGGCACTTTCTTGGGACTTAAAGAATAATGCAGGTCAAAAGGTAGCGAATGGGCTATATTTTTATAAACTCTCCTCGGGTAAATTCTTTGATGTAAAGTCAATGGTTATCTCAAGGTAGTTGAAAGGGTTTGTTCTTCTTATCCTCCTTTTTAGCTTAAAAATTTATGCGGTTGAGATAAGGATAGAGCCAGAAAATATATTCACAAGAAAGGGAAAGGACTTTGCCGTTGATATTTATGCTTTAAATGTCTCTGACCTTGGGGCAGCCCAATTATACCTTTATTTTGACAAAAATAAGGTAAATATTACCCCTTACGGGACACCAAGCAGGGGCTCTCTCTTTGGGGGAGGAAACTGGATACCAGGGCTTGAGCCTATTATTGAAAGGGATAAGGGGTATATTTGGCTCTATGATGTTTTACTCTCTGGCTCGGCAAATGGAACAGGCACATTGGCAGAAAAGATTATCTTTTCCTCCCTGGTGGATGACCCAACCTCTGAGCTTAGCTTTGGCACAATAACCCTTCTTAAAAGCGATTTTATAACCGAGATTCCAATTTCTAGGGCGGTAAATGGCAAAATTTTTCCATACTTTATTGATTTTCCAAGCCTTAAGGTTTATCCAAACCCTTACCGGGCTGATAAAGAAAGAGATAGACCATATATAGTATTTGAGATCCCAGATGGTTCGGATATTTTAATTTATACTATCTCGGGAATACTAATAAAAGAATTTAGAGATGTTATAGGCCCTGTTTTCTGGATGCTTGATAATCAAGCAAACAAGCCTGTTTCCTCGGGAATGTATATCTACGAGATAAAAAATAAGGATGGAAGGAAAGCAAAGGGAAAAGTAGGGGTGATAAGATGATATCGGATTTCGGATTTCGGATTTCGGATTTTTTACAAAGTTTGTGCCTC
>JBFLYE010000129.1:7304-15671 GCA_040756715.1 bacterium | reverse complement strand
TTGATAAAATTGCAACAGAGAGGGATAAGTGGAAAAGGAAAAATAAATATTACTACCAAGAGATAGAAAGGCTGTTTAAATTTATTATCCCACCTAATTCATCAATTTTAGAAATTGGCTGTTCAACGGGAGATTTTATTGGCCAGCTTAAACCAAAAAGGGGGGTTGGAATAGATTTTTCAACCGAAATGATAAGGATAGCAAGAAATAAGTACCCCAAATATGAATTCCTTGTGGATGATGCAGAAGATTTACATATAAATGAGAAATTTGACTATGTGATTATGTCTGATCTTATTGGCCATTTGGATGATGTCTGGCAGGCATTTCGGGAATTGCAAAAGGTAACCAAGCCGGAAACAAGGATAATTATTACCTATTACAATTACCTTTGGGAGCCTATTCTAAAAATTGGTGAAATATTGGGTTTAAAGATGAAGGAATATCACCAAAACTGGCTTTGTTTAAGTGATATAGAAAACCTTTTGATTCTAAATGGCTATGAGGTAATAAGGTCTGGCTATAGGCTTCTTTTTCCTAAATTCCTTCCTCTTATTTCTTTTATTTTCAATAGGTGCTTTGCCTATCTTCCTTTGATAAAAAACCTCTGTTTGATAGAATATGTTGTGGCAAAAGAAGGGAGTAGAAAGATAGAATTAAAAGATTATACCTGCTCAGTAATTATCCCGACAAAAAATGAGGCGGGAAATATAGAGGGTGCGGTAAAAAGAACACCTAAAATGGGAAAAGAAACCGAGCTTATCTTTATTGATGGCCATTCTACGGATGGAACAATTGAAAAGATTGAGGAGATGATAAGGCTTTATCCAGAGAAGAATATCAAGCTTATTTTTCAAGATAGGGTTGGTAAGAAGGATGCAGTAATGAAGGGTTTAGATAGCGCATCAGGGGATATTTTATTTATCTTGGATTCTGACCTTACTGTTCCTCCTGAAGAGCTGTCAAAATTCTATCTTGTCATTTCCGAAGGAAAGGGTGAGTTTATCAATGGTTCAAGGTTGGTTTATCCATTAGAGAAGGATTCAATGAGATTTTTAAACAAGATAGCTAATAGAGCCTTTGGTTTAATGTTTTCATTCATTCTTGAGCAAAGGATTACAGATACCCTTTGTGGAACAAAGGTTTTATTTAAAAGGGATTATGAAAGAATTAAAGAAAATCAAAGATTTTTTGGGGATTTTGACCCATTTGGAGACTTTGATCTTTTTTTTGGGGCAGCAAAATTAAATCTTAAAATTGTTGAGATTCCCGTAAGATATAAACCAAGGACATATGGAAAGATAAAGATACAAAGATTTAGACATGGACTTTTGCTTTTAAGGATGGCTTTTATTGGCCTTAAAAAATTTAAACTATAGTTAACAGAGGGAAGGAGAAGCTAAAAATATGAGAAGATTGCTCCTTTTTGTCTTTTTTTATTCTTATCTCATCTACCCCTCTTATTATATTGGAGGGATAAAAACAAAATTTTTTCTTTTTTCTCTCTATCTTCTGCTCTTTTGGATTTTAACTAAGATTCTTCCAAAGCAAGAACCTATCTATATCTCTATTCCTTATCTTAAATATCTACTCATCCCTTTCTTTCTTGCCATACTCTGCCATCTATATTTCTGGATGCTTCCTATTCCAACATTAGAGGATTTTCAAACATATATTAATATTCCCGCCTTACTTCTTTCTAATATATATTTTTATATTCCTCGCTGGATTTTGGTTATTTCATCTGCTTTTGTTTTTATTATTACTTATCTTTACATCTCTGGAAAACAAAGAAAAATATGGCATCTTTTATTTATTTTTGGAATATCCCTTTCTATTTTTGTAATTCTCTTTCTTCCTCTTACAAGTATAGGTAAGCCAGACCCTCTCTTCCGCCATCCTCCCATTCCTAAGACCCTTTATCTTTTAGGATATATATTTTTTGGAATAAATGAATGGGTGGGTAATTTTATCCAGTTTTTCCTCCTTTCTTTAGCGGGAATATATGTGGGAAAGATAACCCAGCTTATTCTTTTGAAAAAGGATAGTTTTTCTTTTGTCTGTGGATTTTTAATTACCATATTCTTTCCAACACTTTTCAATTTCACAAACCTCTGTGGACTTGCACCAGGTGAGCTTTTCTTTACCACTGCTTCTTTCTATTATTTTCTCTGTTTTCTCTTGGATAACAAGGAGCAAAGTTTCTTTTACTCTATGTCTATTTTGGGAATAGGATTGCTTTATGAAAGAAAGATTTTGTTCTTGTTTCTATTTATCCTCCTTGTTTTGAGAATAAAGGGAAAGATATCAATCTCTGTTTTAAAATATTCCCTTATTCCCTTCCTTTTTGGTTTTCCATTTATCATCGTTTCTTATCAATATAGAAATGCAAATCTGTCCTTTTCTTGGATAGAAGATCCAGGGCTTCTCCTTTTAAATGCAAAACAAATTTGGGTTTCCCTTGGACCATTTATTACCTTGTTTGTCATTGCCTCCTTTTTCTTTTTAAAAAGATTTAGGGTTTTATTCCTCTCTTTTTTCCTCCTTTACTATATATTCATCTCATCAACATGGGGTTTAGGAAGTATTCGCCATGCTCAGCCATATTACCTTATCCTTGCTATTATCCTTTCCGTAGGGATTGCCCAACTAAAAAGAAGGTTGTTTCTCTTTTTGCTTATCCTTATTATGCTCTATCAGGCAATATTTTCTTCCTCCCCATTGCTCCTTAATCTATCTAATTATAAAAGCAGGAAATGGACTGCAGGCTTTGGTATCCTTCCTTATAGAAAGACAATTTTTTACATAAAAGAGAATCTAAAAGATAAAAAAATATATGCACCAATGGGTTGCGAACCTTCATACTTCTACCTTGCTAAATATAGAATAAAAGAGAGAAATTGGATAAGAAAGCCTTTTTTAAAAGATATGGATTTGGTTTCTTTATATAAATGGTGCAAGGAAAATAAGATAGCTTATATTGTTTTACCCCTTACAGGTGAAGGATATCTGGATAGCTGGGTAGATTCTTCTCTTTGCAAAGAAATCTATTCCGATAAAACATATTTTAAGCTTAAAAAAACATTCTTCTTTGGAGAAAATTGCCTATTTTTATCAGAAATAAGATAGGGCTATTTGTTTTGCTAATCCCTTTAATTGCTTTGGCAAGGATTGAGGATGAAAGGGATAGGCTTTTAAAAATTGAGGATGAAATTAAAAAAATAGAAACAAGCCTTAAAGCAACAAAGGAGAAAAAGGGAAAGGCTTTAAGCAGGATAGATAAAATCTCCAAAAACCAAAAGATAAAAAAGGAAAACCTTAAAAGTTTAGAAAAGGATATAAAAAAGATTTCAAAGAGGATAGAGATTACAGAGGAAAGAATAACAGGGCTTACGAATGAGATTTCTAAAAAAAAGAGGGGGCTTTCCATTGTAGTAAGAGGGCTTTTTGACTACAAAACATCCAAAAATCCATTTTGGGAAGATAAAGAAAAAGGGGAATTGTTAGGCATCTTGATAGATGACCTCTTTCTTTCAATAGAGGAAAGGGAATTAGAAAAAAAGAAAGAGGTTGTAAAAAAAGAAGGATTGGGTGTGGTTTTTAATAAAACAAAGGATGAAAAGAAAAAGGTTATCTCTGAGGTAAAAAAGCAAGAGTTGGAGATTGCCTTGCAAAACAAGGCTTTATCAGAAATAAAAAAGGATGAAGAGCAATTGCAAAAAAGGATAAATAAGCTAAAATCTGACCAGAAAAAGCTTGAGGCATTAATTAAAAGGCTTGAGGCACAAAGAAAGACAACAAGGGAAGAAAGACCTTCAAAGCCTGTAGGTTCCCTTATCTGGCCAACAAAAAGCAGAAATATAGCAAGGGAATTTGGAAGATATACCCATCCCAAAACAGGAACAATAATTTTCAACAAGGGCATAGATATATCCGCTCCTTTGGGCTCCTCTGTTTTTGCTGTCTCTAATGGTGAGGTTGTCTATGCCGATTATTTTATGGGTTATGGAAAGCTCATTATGATTGACCATAATGGCTCACTCTATAGCCTCTATGGCCACCTTGATAGCCTTAATGTAAGCACAGGACAAAAGGTAGCAAAGGGGGATGTAATAGGTTCGGTTGGAAAATCGGGGGATGCTGAAATCCCAACCTTGCATTTTGAGATAAGGCTGGATGGAAAACCACAAGACCCATTGGATTGGATAAGATAGGTGCAAGCTAAAGCTAAACAATTAAACAAAGGGATTTTTAGGAATTATCATCCATTTTTTAATATTTTCTTCTTTATCTGCTGTAATTTGGCGTTTAATTTCCTTTGATTGGATGGATAGCGTTGTCTTCCCATCACAATATTTTGCAATAATTTTAGAAGAGAAAACAAGCCATTCTTCATCAAATTCTCCCCTTCCTAAACCAAGGGGGCCATTTTCTGGCTCAAAAATAATATCAGAATCCAAAGCTAGCCCTTTAAGCCTTATATTTTCCATTTCATTTCTTCCAACCACAAGCTTAAAATATGGAGAAAGTCTGAAATGACGTCCTATCTTTAAAAGCTCAATATCATTTAAGCCAAAATTTGGGCTATGTTTCATTAGGTCCTTCATCCTAAAAGCAAAACCTGGGTCTGTAAGAAGGCATCCGCCTGCTGGTGTTGGATAATCCTTTATCCCAAATTCGCTTGCCAATTTTATCTGGGGTTTTCTACTCCTTCCGGATATGGCAAGCAATTTCTCCCTATTTACCCATCCTTCAATCTCTGGCTTTGTTTTAGCAAGCAATTTTGCCGAAAGTGGTCTTAAAACAAGGCCAGAAAGGCCAGATTCTTTTTCTATTAGCCTCATTACATCTTTTTTTTGAGACATTAGCCTTTCTCCCAATACCTCGCCAGTAATGATAAATTTAGCACCGATTTCTTCCATATAAGATTTGGCTTGTTTAAAGATAAGGATTTTGCAATCAATGCAGGGGTTTATATTCCTTCCATAGCCATATTTTGGATTTTTAAGCATCTTGAGGTAATCATCTTCCAATTTAACTATCTTAAGGGAAATCCCAAATCTATCAGCTATTCTTTCTGGATAGCTTCCTTGAAAGAATGGGCTTGTAAAATTTATGCAGGAAACCTCTATGTTTTGATTAAGGATAAGCTTTATTGCAAGGGTTGAATCAAGTCCTCCAGAGAGGAGGGCAAGGGCTTTCATTTTTTAAAAGAGAGATAATTTATTGCAGATTCTGTTGCCTTTCTTCCCTTTGGTGTTCTCTCTATAAATCCTATCCTTAATAAATATGGTTCATATACCTCGCTTATGGTGCTTTCATCCTCCTCTAAAGAGGCAGTCAGGGTTTTTATTCCAATAGCCCTTCCTTGGAATTTATTTATCAAAATATCAAGAATCCTCCTATCCATAGAATCAAGCCCAAATCTATCAACCTCAAGCCTCATTAGCCCTTCGCTTGCAATATCTTCTGTTATCTTTCCTTTCCCCTTTACCTGTGCATAATCCCTTATTCTTCTTAAAAGCCTATTTGCAATCCTTGGTGTTCCCCTTGACCTCTTTGCTATTATGCAAGCTGCATCTTCTTCTGTTTCTATATTCAAAATTTTGGAAGAGCGAAGAATAATGGAAAAAAGCTCATCTTCTGAATAGAAAGAAACAACCTCTGATATTCCAAACCTATTCCTTAATGGCGATGCAAGCAATCCCTGCCTTGTTGTAGCTCCAATCAGGGTAAATCTTGGAAGGGAGAGCTTTATACTCCTTGCAGATGCACCCTTTCCAAGCAAAATATCAATCCTAAAATCCTCCATAGCAGAGTATAAAAGCTCAGAAACAGCCTTGTTTATCCTGTGTATTTCATCAATAAATAGGCAATCAAATTCCTTTAGGGCGGTAAGAATAGATGCTAAATCTCCGGGACGCTCCAATATGGGCCCTGATGTGGAAAGAATGTTGCTTCCCATCTCTCTGTTTATAATCCCTGCCAGGGTTGTCTTTCCCAAGCCAGGTGGACCTGAAAAAAGGATATGGTCTAGCTGCTCATTCCTTTTCTTTGCTGCCTCAATAAATATCTTGAGGTTCTCAACAAGCTTGTTTTGGCCTATAAACTCAGAAAAATCCTTTGGTCTTAAGGAATTCTCGCTCTCCTTTTCCTCTATAAAAGCCTCTGGTGATGTTATTTCTTTCATATGTTTAAGGATATTATATCAATAAGCCTTTAAGATTGCATTAAATAAAGACCAGCGGTTGCAATTCAGACATTTTTATGTTATAATTTTGAAAAATGAAGAAGATTTTTGACAAATGGATTGAGCTTGCCCATAAAATAGGAAATTTCAATGCAAGGGTTATCCTTTCTATTTTCTATTTTCTCTTTATCACCCCATTTGCCTTATACATTAAGATATTTAAAGACCCTTTAAAGCTAAAGAAAAGAAATCAATGGATTGAAAAGAAATGGGTAAAGCCCGATATTTTAGAAGCAAGGAGGCAATTTTGAAGAAGAATCTCTTAATTAGCTTTTTCTCTATTATACTCCTCCTTTTCGGGTTGGAGCTAATTACAAGGATATATGCATATTCTATTGGAAAGGGCTTTATAGAAAAACCCAAGTCATTTATAAGCAGCTTTTTTACTATCTATGATTGGCCTGCTCCCTACAAAAAAGCAAAGTGGTATATATTCAAAAAAGGAGAGCAGATTGTTAAAAAAAAGGAAAAAAATGAAAAAAGGATAATCTGCTTTGGAGGTTCAACAACCCTGTATGGAGCACCTCCTCCATTTATCGAAAAAAGAGGGGCTTTTTACACAAGGGGTTTATCTTATCCTCAATGTTTAAAGAAGAAATTGCAAGATAAATATCCAAACCTAAAGATTAGGGTATTAAATGCAGGTGGAGATGGATTTTCCTCTGCCCATACATTGGTGAACCTTGCCTTAAGAAATGTAGAGCTTAAGCCTGACATTATCACTGTTTATCACAATATCAATGATTTGTCTTGTAATTACTACGGAAAGGAGATTTTATCTGATTATTCAAATAAATATTTAACCTTTGATTTCCTTACATATAGACATAGGACAGGATTTTGGGGAAGCCTAATGAAATACTCATTCTTAATGAGGTTTGTAAATTCAAGGACAGGATTTTTTAGGTTTAAGGATGTAGATAAAAATAGGGATTTTCATGCTGGAATGGAGTTTTTTAAAAATAATCTAATAAACATTGTAGCAATTGCAAAGGCAAATAATATCTTTCCTATTCTTATGACCCAGGGGGCAAAGAAATCACAAAGAGAGGATTTGGGGTTTAAATCTTACAATCAAATTATAGAAGATATTGCAAAAAAGGAAAATGTGGGGCTTATTAAAATAGCAGATTTTCTTGATGATGATAGCTATTTTGTTGATGAGGTCCATCTTTCTAGCAAGGGGGTTGAAAAGGTTTCTTCCCTTCTCTATGACTATCTCGCCTCAAATAAATGTATATATTAGGCATCTCTTGCTTTTACCACGATGCATCAGCCGGCCTCCTTAAAGATGGAATGTTGGTTGCCTGTTGTGAGGAGGAAAGATTCACCAGAAAAAAGCATGATTATGATTTTCCTATAAACTCTATCCTTTTTTGCCTTGATATGGCAGGAATAAAAGCTTCTGACCTAGATTACATTGTCTTCTATGAAAAGCCATTCATCAAATTTGAAAGGATTCTTATGAATTCTTTTCAAGTCTTTCCTAAGGGATGGAAGGTATTTAGAGAGGCAATGCTAACCTGGCTATTAGATAAGCTTTGGATAAAGAATATTATAAGAAGCAAATTGGGGGTAGATGAAAATAAAATTTTGTTTATTGAACACCATCTTTCACATGCTGCATCTTGCTTTTTTTGCTCGCCATTTGATGAGGCAGCTATATTAACCATTGATGGGGTTGGAGAATGGACAACCGCAACCATGGGAATAGGAAAAGATAAAGAGATTATTTTAAAAAAGGAGCTCCATTTTCCACATTCCTTAGGTCTTCTATACTCTGCATTTACAGCATTTTTAGGGTTTGAGGTGAATGAGGGTGAATACAAGGTTATGGGAATGGCACCATTTGGAAAGCCAAATTATGTAGATAAGGTAGAGAAACTTATCGCTCTAAACAATGATGGTTCATTTTCCCTTAATATGGATTATTTTTCTTTCCATTATTCACCAGATAAGACATTTAGCCCTAAATTTGAATCCCTTTTTGGAAAACCAAGAGATCCGAAATCTCATTTCTTTACCAAAGAATCTGGATTTCCCATATATTTTGGAGAAAAACCAGGAAATTTTGAAGAGCTTTGTGAAGAAAACCAATACTATGCTGATATAGCCGC
>JBFLYE010000129.1:0-7294 GCA_040756715.1 bacterium | reverse complement strand
GTAAATTGCCTTTATAAAGAGACAGGTCTTAAAAAGCTCTGCATTGCTGGAGGCGTTGCCTTAAATAGCGTCGCCAATGGAAGGGTATTAAAAAAGACGCAATTTGAGGAATTATATATTCAGCCGCAGGCAGGCGATGGTGGAGGTGCATTGGGAGCAGCCTTATATGCCTATCATAGCCTCCTTGGAAAGGAAAGGAGCTTTGTGATGGAGCATGCATTTTGGGGAAAGGAATATAGCTTTGGAGAAATAAAGGAATTCCTTGACAAAAATAATATTCCTTACGAATATATTGAGGATGATGAGAGATTGTTTGAAAGAATTGTTGGCTATCTTCAAAATGATAAGGTTGTAGGATGGTTTCAAGGAAGATTTGAATGGGGTCCTCGGGCATTGGGAAATAGGTCAATCCTTGCAGATCCCAGAAAGGCAAAGATGAAGGATATTGTGAATATAAAGATAAAGTTTAGAGAGCCATTTAGGCCCTTCGCACCATCTGTTCTGGTGGAAGAAACAAGCAAATATTTTAACCTTTCTAATCCATCATTGCATTATCCTGCAAGGTTTATGCTTTATGTGGTAGATGTTTTAGAAGACAAAAGGGATATTATTCCTGCAATTACCCATGTGGATGGAACAGGAAGGCTTCAGACTGTATTTAAGGAGACAAACCCAAAGTATTATAGGCTTATTGAAAAGTTTAAAAGCGCAACAGGCATTCCCCTGATTTTAAATACATCCTTTAATCTAAAGGGAGAGCCTATTGTTAATACGCCAGAGGATGCTTTTAACACATTTAGTAAAAGTGGAATGGATGTATTGGTGCTTGAGAAATTTATAGTAAGAAAAAATGGAGATAATTAAAGGAATAATTACAAGGTTTGGGATAATGGGCGAATTGATAGGATTTCTTTGGCAAAGAAAACTTTGGTGGCTTATTCCCATGGTTGTTGTTTTGCTCCTCTTCGCTTTGCTTCTTATCTTTGCCCAATCAAGTGCGGTTGGTCCTTTTATCTACACCTTATTCTGATAAAATTTTGTCCGAATTATTAAATCTTTATACACTATAAACTTTATAACGCAATGAAGCTCTCCATTATCAGAAGGATAATAAAACTTATCTCCCTTATTCTTCTCTTTCCCATTCTTATTCCCATAAAATTTTGCCCATATTCTCTTCCTTGGATTGCCTGCTCAGGATGTAACCTTTTATATTGCCCTGCGAAAACCTTAAGAAACCCTATTCTTTATATTGCAATTCCCCTAAGTCTTTTTGGAAGGCTATTTTGCAGATTTCTCTGCCCAGCGGGAACAATCCAGGATATAACAAACAATATCTCAAGAAAAATCTCTGGTCCTGATATAAGGCTTTATTCAAATCCTTACATAAAATATGCATTCCTTGCTTTTATATTAGTCCTTTGTTTTGACCTTGATACCTCTTTCTTTCCTTCCTGTTACTACTGGATTCTTCCCCTTTTTGGAATATTTTTGTTTCTCTCCTCATTTAAAGCTAGATATTGGTGCCTTTCTTTATGTCCAATTGGTTTCATTCTTTCCATTTTTAGATTAAACACCCTCTCTGCCTTCGGCAGACACCCCTCTGGAAGAGGGGAATTAAGAAATCAATAATAGCTAAACACAAACTAAGAGTTTAAATGCATAAACAGTTTGATTTTTACACCTTATGCTTCCTATAATTTTTGGTAAAAAAGATCGGGCTTGGAATAAATGCAAAATAAGTTAAAGCATCTAAAAGAGGTCTTGCAAAAAATGGAGGGGGTTTTGATTGCTTATTCAGGTGGCGTTGATTCAACCCTTCTTCTTTATCTTGCAAGCAAGGAATGCAAAAATGCACTTGCTGTTATAGCAAGCTCTCCATTGTATCCTAGAAAGGAAACAGAACAAGCTAAAATAAATGCAGAGAATTTTGGGGTAGAATATTTGGTAATCGAAACAGATGAGCTAGAAGACCCAAAATTTATAGAAAATTCAACCCAGAGGTGCTACTTTTGTAAAAGAGGGTTATTTTTAAGGCTTAAAGATATTGCCAAAGAGAGGGAATTAAATTATGTCATTGATGGGACAAACTTTGATGATACAAATGATTTTAGACCAGGCATAAAAGCACAAGAGGAATTTGGAGTAAGAAGCCCTTTAAAAGAGACAAAGCTTACCAAGCAGGAGATTAGAACCCTTTCAAAAAAGCTTAAGCTTTCTACCTGGAATAAACCAGGGTTTGCCTGCCTTGCCTCAAGGTTTCCCTATGGAGAGAAAATAACAAAAGAGAAATTAAAAAGGGTAGCCTTGTCAGAGGAATTTTTATTAAGCCTTGGTTTTAAACAATTAAGGGTAAGGTCTCACAATAGCATTGCAAGGATAGAGCTAGAAAAAAAAGAGATGAAAAAGGCTTTAAGGCTAAAGGATGAGATTTCAAAAAATCTTAAGGCATTTGGATTTTCTTATATAACCCTTGACCTTACTGGATACAGGACAGGAAGTATGAATGAGATTATTTTGTAATCTCAAGGAATGCCTCCTCAAGGCTTTCCTTCTTTTGCAGGTCCTTAAGGAATAGGGGCGAGCCTTCTGCAATGATTTTTCCTTTATGGATAATAGAAATCCTATCGGAAAGCTCCTCTGCCAAAGATAATTGATGCGTGGATAAGATAACCGCTGCACCCATTTTTGTCCTTTCCTTCAATATCTTTTTTACAAGGTGTATGGATTTTGGGTCAAGTCCAACCATAGGTTCATCAATCACAATATAGGATGGATTGTGTAAAAGCATTGCACAAAAGCATATCCTCTGTTTCATTCCATGGGAAAACTCCTCAATCAATGTATCCTTATAATCTGATATTTCAAATAGGGAAAGAAGTTCATCGCCGCTATTATCTACTTCATATAAATCCTTGATAAAGCTTAAAAACTCCCTTGGGGTTAACTTGTCATAGAGAAATGGAATGTCTGGAATATAGCCCAATAGCCTCTTTGCAGCAATAGGCTCCTTGTTTATGTCATATCCACCTATGGTAATTTTTCCACCTGATGGTTTAAGCAAGCCTGTAATAAGCTTTAAGGTTGTTGTCTTCCCCGCACCATTTGGACCTAAGAGGCAAAAAAATTCTCCCTCTTTTATCTTGAGGCTTATGTTATCAACTGCCCTTACATTCCCAAATGTCTTTGATAGATTCTCTAATTTAATCATATTCCAACACCTCTATCTTTACATTCCCTATATATCCCAACAATCCAATCTGCTCTCCTATGTCTCCTTCTATCAAAGGAATGTGTGTTGCATCTGTTGGTGCCTGGTTGAATGTTGGATCCATTGATACCCATTTCCCACAGAATACCTTAGCCCAGGCGTGGTAATAAAACCTTTTGTCAGAATAGGACAAGCCAACCACCATCTTGGTTGGGATTCCAATAGACCTGCAGAGAGCTGTAAATAATATTGTATGCTCATTGCAATCACCTCTCTTGTTTTTTAAAACCTCAATGGCAGAGGGAAGGCTAAATGCTGGCTTTTGGGAAAGGGTAGTATAAACCCATTCCATAATCAAAATTGAGGCTTTCTGGCTATTTTTTTCTTTACCCACAATCTCTTTTGCCTTTTCTATAATCCTTTTGTCATTTGCCTGAACAAAGGCTGTCTCTTTTGTCCATTCTTTATATTCCTTGATGGGAAGTGTGTAGGGTATCTCTGGAAAGGCATCCTTCTTTATCACAAGAACCTTTTTATCCATCTTTATCTTAAAATAGGAAACCTTTCTTGGCTCTTTTATTATCCTATTTGATGGTATAGAGGAAAGCCTTGAGATATCTGGATATGAGAATTTGACCATATCTTCTTTTTTTTTATCCTCCCTCTTCGCTATGAAACCTTGAGGAAGATATGCCTTCAATATTCTCCCATCCCTTGTAGCATAAAGCTTTGCTTTAATACTTTGATATGAAATAACAATGGGATATGTCTCATAAAGCTCATCATCGAACATTATTGTTGTTTTCTTTAAAACCTTAAGGGTTATTTTTTCATTCCCCATTATCCCAAATGGGTCAAAGCTTTTTAAACAATAAACCCTCCCCTCAGAGAGCTCGGGCAATGTTGGAACAAAGCTTGAAATAAAATCCTTCTCTTTGTATTCCATCTTACCTACCAGGTTTCCTCCCGAATAAAGGGAGGCGATTATTTTGTTATTTACCCTCTCTCCCTTTGCTTCTATCTTGTATTGCTCTGAGGAAAGAAGAGAAGAAAATGAGGAAAGCCTGTATTTATCATCAATTAAAACCTCTGTGGTGATATTGATAGAGCTTCTTTCTCCAAATGCCTTGACAAATAACCTTGTTTCATTGGATATGCTGAATCCAACCCTATTGCCTGGAAAGGAATATGCATCAATATAGCTCTTTGAGAAGCCAATCTTTTCATTATCAAGATAGATTCCAAGGTATTCTTCTCTGTAAGGGTCTTTCTTTCCAAAAATATCATAATATGTAAGGCTATACTCTTTTGAAAAAAACCCCTCCTTTTTTAAAAGAAAGGTCATTACAATAAGCCAGGCAATAGCAATTAAAACCTTTATTTTCATAAGGTAAATTGGTATGTGTTTAGCTCCTTAATACGGAGTTTACTTGATAACCACAGATTACAATGAAAATTGGTCTTTTGTTTTTAAAATGCTGGAGGGAGGTTTCTGTTTAACCTCTTCCTTACTTAAAATTTCTTCTTCTTTTGGTATATATTCCTCCATAATTACATCCTTTCCAGAGTATATCCCCCTTATATTTAGCTTAAACTCCTCAGGATTCGTTGAGGCAGAGAGGGCATCGTCATAGCTTACCATTCCCCTTTGATAAAGGCTTATTAAAGATTGATTAAATGTTTGCATTCCATAAAAATCGCCGTCTGCAATAGCTGTTGGAATCTGAGAGATCTTATTTTCCTCAATAAGCTTCTTAATAAATGGTGTAGCAACCAAGATCTCACAGGCGGGGACCCTTCCCTCTATATCACACCTTGGAAGAAGCCTTAAGGAAATAATTGCCTTAAGGCAGAGAACAAGCTGCATCCTTATTTGGTTATGCTGATAGGGTGGAAAGAAGTTTATTATCCTCTCCAATGTCTGGGTTGCATCCAAAGTGTGCATTGTGGTAAGGACAAAGTGTCCTGTTTCAGCCGCAGATAAAGCCGCCTGAAGACTTGTTATATCCCTCATTTCACCCACCATTATTACATCTGGATTCTGTCTGACCACATGGATTAAGGCATCATTAAATGATAGGGTATCCATCTCAACCTCCCTTTGATTGACAATGGAAAGATTATCCCTGTGGAGAAATTCTATAGGATCTTCAATGGTTACAATATGGCACCTCCTTTGTTTGTTTATATGGTCTACCATAGAAGCAAGGGTGGTTGATTTTCCCGAGCCGGTTACACCGGTTACTATAATTATTCCCCTTTCGGTTTCAGAAAGCTCCCTTATGACCTCGGGAAGATTTAAATCTTCAAATGGCGGGATGTTAAAAGGAACAAGCCTTAATGCCATAGCTATTGAGTTTCTCTGCCTAAATATATTGATTCTAAACCTTCCTAAGCCAGAGGCAGAATAGGCAAGGTCTTGCTCCATCTTCTCTTCAAAATTCTTTCTCTGCTTTTCATTCATTACAGAATATGCAAAGCTTTCTGTTTCTTGTGGAGTAAGCCTCCTTTCCTTCCATTTTTCAGATTGTAAGTTAACAAGCCTTCCTGCAACCCTTATGGTTGGAGGGCTTCCCACCTTAATAAAAAGGTCTGATGCCTTTGCCTCAACCATAAGGGCTAAAAGCTCTTCTATAGATTCTTCAGGCATAGATTAAGTATAGAAAATGTAATGTATTTTGTAAAGGTTCTTATTAAATTCAAATAGCAAAACAAGGCGAGTAAAATGGTATAACTTTAAACTTGACCTTTTTTTCACCTTGTGGTATTTTTATAAGAGATTGGAAAATAGATTTTTTGTAGAAGAACCAAGGGATATTACAATTATTAAAGAGAAAGAGACCCTAAAGCACATCAAGGTTTTAAGGCTTAAAGAAAAAGACACAATTGTCATCCTTGATGGAAAATGTGGGAGGTTTAAAGGGATAATAGAGAAAATAGATAGAAAAGAATGTATTGTCAAAATTACAAAAAGGGAAAAATTAAAGCCTCCCTCCATTGAGATTACCCTTGTCCAGGCTCTTCCAAAGCATCCAAAGATGGATTTGGTAGTTGAAATGCTGGGAGGATTTTCTATAAAAAGGATAATTCCCCTTATTGCAAAAAGGTCTATCCCAAAAAAGGAAAACATTGAAAGGCTTAAGAATATTGCAAAATCCTCATTCCTTACCTCTGGCTCTTCCCTCCTTCCCCATATTTCCAATTGTCTTTCGCTTGATAGAGCAATAGAAGAAATAAAAGGGGATGATTTGATAATTGTCCCCTGGGAGGAGGAAAGAAAAACCCATTTTAAGCCTATTCTTACCTCCCATAAATCTTCAAAAAAAATCTCTGTTTTTATTGGACCAGAGGGTGGATTTGACAAGAGCGAGATAGAAGCTATTCAAAAAATAGGTGGAATTTCTGTATCATTAGGGGATGCAATCATAAAAACAGAATATGCAGCCTTTTTTGTTATCTCATCAATCCTTTATGAATTTAAAGCAGCCAAACCTAAAATTGAAAAAAGATAGAATTAGGCTTGTGGTTTTGAAGGAGCTTGAAACACTTGTTTCGCAGGGAGATAACATCTTAATTGGAGCCTCTGGTGGTTGCGATTCAACAGCCCTTGTTTATCTACTTTATTCACTAAAGAAAAGGTTTTCTCTTTCTCTTTCCCTCTGCCATTTCAACCATTGCCTTAGAAAGGAATCGGAGAAAGATGCAGAATTTGTTAAAGGCATAGCAGAGAGGCTTAACCTGGCGCTTTATGTTGAAAGATGGGAAAACCCTATTCATTCACAAAGGATGGCAAGAAGGGCAAGATATGATTTTTTTTTAAAAGTTGCGAAGGAAATAAATGCAAAAAGCATCGCATTAGGGCACAATCTTGATGATAATATAGAAACAATCCTATTTCATATCATAAGGGGAGAAAGCCCTTATGGAATAGAAGAAAAAAGGGAGATGGATGGAATTAGAATTATAAGGCCATTGATTGATATTGAAAGGAAAGAGATTGAGAAATATTTAGCGAAGAATAACATCCCTTTTATAATTGACAAAACAAACACAAAGCCTATATATACAAGGAATAAAATAAGG
>JBFLYE010000128.1:6816-7578 GCA_040756715.1 bacterium | reverse complement strand
TTTGGAGATAAAAAAGATTTTACCATAGAATTTATTGAAAAAAGGCATTCTAAACAAGAAATCCAAAATTTTCTAAAAAAAGAGACAAGAAATGAATTTTTTAGAAAGGCTCCTTGAGAAATATAAAGAAAGAGGTGAGCTTATAAAATTGCTTCAAGAAATCCAGGATAGCTACGGCTATCTTCCCATTGAGGTATTAAAAATAATTGCAGAAAAGACAAAAATATTCCCCGCTGAGATATTTGGTATAGCAACCTTTTATTCACACTTTAGATTTATTCCACAAGGAAGGCATCTTATCAAAGCCTGCCATGGAACGGCCTGCTTTGTAAGTGGGGCAGAAAAAATATCAAGTGCATTAGAGGAATTGCTTAAGATAAAAGAGAAAGAAACAACAAAAGATGGTTTATTTTCATTAGACAAGGTTGCCTGTCTTGGGTGTTGCAGCCTTGCTCCTTGTATAATGATCGACAAAAAGGTCTATGGAAGGCTTAAGACTAAGGATATAGAAAAAATATTAAAAGATTACAAATGAAAGCAATCATCGGGATGGGAAGCTGTGGGATTGCTGCCGGGGCAGAGGAAATTTTTGAGCTCTTTAAAAGAAAGGGGATTCCCACCGCAAAAACAGGTTGCCTTGGGCTTTGCTATTTAGAGCCTATTGTTGAGATAATTGAGGAAAATAAAAAAACAACCTACCGCAATGTAAGAGAAGGGCTAGCAAGAAAAATTATAAACAAAGAATCAATTGAAGAATACATT
>JBFLYE010000128.1:0-6806 GCA_040756715.1 bacterium | reverse complement strand
AAAAAGGATTGTCACGCGGAATTGTGGCATTATAGACCCTGAGAATATTGATGATTATATAAAAATTGGTGGATATAGTGCCTTAAAAAAGGCAAAAACAATGTCTCCAGAGGAAATCATTGAGGAAATAACAAAATCTGGCTTAAGGGGAAGGGGTGGAGCGGGATTTCCCACTGGTTTAAAATGGAAACTTACCCGGCAAAACCCTCCTCCCAGGTTTGTTATTTGCAATGCCGATGAGGGTGACCCAGGTGCATTTATGGACAGGGCTGTTTTGGAGAGCGACCCCCATTCTGTTTTGGAGGGAATGGCGATTGGCGGTTATAGTATTGGTGCGGATATTGGCTATATCTATGTCAGGATGGAATATCCCTTGGCAATAAAGAGGCTGGAGATTGCAATAGCCCAGGCAGAAGAAAAAGGTCTTTTGGATGGATTTAAAATAAAGATAAAAGAAGGGGCAGGCGCATTTGTCTGCGGAGAAGAAACCGCTCTAATTGCCTCAATTGAAGGAAAAAGGGGGATGCCAAGGCTAAGGCCTCCCTTTCCTGCCCAATCTGGATTATTTCAAAGACCAACCAATATAAATAATGTGGAAACCTGGGCAAACATCCCCTGGATAATTTTGGAAGGAGAGGAAAAATTTGCCTCCTTAGGAACAGAAAAATCAAAGGGAACAAAGGTATTCTGCTTGGCAGGAAAGGTAAAGAACCCAGGGCTTATTGAGGTTGAAATGGGAATAAGCCTAAGGGAGATTGTCTTTAGCCTTGGTTCTGGAATAAGGGATAACAAAAGATTTAAGGCTATTCAGATAGGTGGTCCCTCGGGTGGATGCATTCCTGAAGCCCTTTTGGATACCCCGGTTGACTATGATTCCATTACCAAAACAGGGGCGATTATGGGTTCGGGTGGTATGGTTATTATGGATGAGACAACCTGTATGGTTGATGTAGCAAGGTTTTTCCTTAATTTTGTCCAGGATGAGAGCTGCGGGAAATGCACCTTATGCAGAATAGGAACAAGGAGGATGCTTGAGATTCTTACGCGTATTACCGAAGGCAAAGGGGAGATTTCCGATATTTCTCTTTTGGAAGAGCTTGCCTTAACCATAAAATCAGCAAGCCTTTGCGGACTTGGTCAAACCGCACCAAACCCTGTGCTTACAACCCTGAAATACTTTAGGGATGAATATGAGGCACATATAAAGGATAAAAAATGCCCTGCCAAGGTATGCAAAGCCTTACTTACTTATTCCATAAACCCTAATGTTTGCACCGGCTGCGGTCTATGCGCCAAAAAATGCCCAAATAATGCAATCTCGGGAGAGAAAAAGAAAGCTCATAAAATAGACCAGGATAAATGTATAAAATGTGGGATATGCTATGATACCTGTAAGTTTGGTGCAATTATTGTAGAGTAGGGAGCACAAAAAATTCCTTCTCCTTTACATTTTTGATTTCATAATGTATAATCAAAAAATAAAGCTTCATTTTGTCTTGCTTGACTTTTTGTCGATAGCGTATAATACGAAACTGTAGCGTTAATGGAGGTAAAAGATTATGGAGGCGATTCGTCTTAACAAAGTTATTGAGAGGGATGGAGAAATCTTTGTGAGCGGGTTGCCCTGTAAGAAGGGAGAATATGTGGAGATGATCTTGCTGGTTGAATCCTCGGCTATGCCTAGGCATCCTTATTTGACAGCCTCTCAGATACTTCATTCTGAACTAATTGGACTCTGGAAGGATCGTAAGGATATTAAAAATAGTTCAGCTTATGCCCGTCAACTCCGTGAACAAGCACAAAGGCGGCGAGGGTAAGTATGATTCTTGTAGATACTGATGTGATGATAGACCTTTTGCGTGAATACCCACCTGCGGTGGCTTGGCTAGATTTCCTCGGTGAAGAAGAAATCGTTTTACCTGGATTTGTGGTTATGGAGCTGATTCAAGGCTGTAGAAACAAGACTGAGCAAGAGAAGGTAGAAAAGGAATTGGGAACTTATAGCGTAGTTTGGCCTTCATCAAAGATATGTGATGAGGCGTTGTCTGCGCTTGTCCGTTATCATCTTAGCCATAGGCTGGGAATCCTTGATGCCTTAATTGGTCAAATGGCTGTGGCTTTGAATTTACCTCTATACACTTTCAACCAGAGAGATTACCCAGCCATCCCTAAATTGAAAACTGGACAACCCTATAAGAAGAGTTTCTGAAAATAGGGTGGCTGAAACATCGCCTAACAACGCTAAACACATACAAATTTTCTAAAAGCCAATGACTAAAGGCTAAATTATAACTATGAAAATAACCATAGACAATAAGGTATTAGAGGCAGAAGAAGGTAAGACCATTCTTGAGATTGCAAAAAATAATGGGATTGATATTCCCACCCTATGTTTTCTTGAGGGCTTTGAGCCTTATGGAGGATGCCTCCTCTGTGTGGTTGAGGTAGAAAATATCCCAAGGCTGGTTCCTGCTTGTGGAACAAAGGTAATGAATGGGATGGTAATTCACACAAATACACCAAAGGTAAGAGGGGCAAGAAAATTGTGCCTTGAACTTCTTTTGTCAGCCCATTGGGGGGATTGCTTAAGCCCTTGCAAAATGAATTGCCCAGCCGGAATTGATGTTGAAGGATACATAAGACTAATAAGAGAGGGAAATTATGAAGCCTCTTATCATCTTATTATGGAAAATTTGCCGTTTCCATCTTCTGTGGGTAGGGTCTGCCCAGCATTTTGTGAGGAAAATTGTAGAAGGAATTTAAAAGGGGGTTCTTTAGCAATAAGGGAGCTTAAGAGGTTTGTAGGGGATTGGGGTTTAAGGAATGCGGAATGCGGAATGCGGAATGCGGAATTAAATGGGAAGAAAATTGGGGTGGTGGGAGGGGGGCCGGCGGGGCTTGCTTGTGCCTATTATCTGGCAAAAGAAGGATATTCTATAACCATATTTGAGAAGGATGAGAAATTGGGTGGGATGATGAGATATGGGATTCCAGAGTATAGGCTTCCCAAGGATATTCTTGATGCAGAGATTGAAAAGATAATCAAGCTGGGTGTAGAGGTAAAGACAAATGCAAAGATTAAGAAGGATGAAATTTCAAACCTGAATTTTGATGCCATATTTATTGCAATTGGCTGCCAAAAGGATATAAAGCTAGGAATTGCTGGAGAAGACCTTTCCCATGTTATCTCTGGAATTAAGCTATTAAGGGATGTAGCTTATGGGAAAAAACCAGATCTAGGAAAAAATGTTTGTGTAATTGGTGGTGGAAATACCGCCATTGATTGTGCGAGGACAAGTTTAAGGCTTGGTGCAGACAGGGTTTCAATTCTTTACAGGAGGGGAAGGGATGAGATGCCTGCCTCAAAAAAGGAGATAAAGGAAGCAGAAGAGGAAGGGGTAAAGATAGAATTCCTGGTTGCTCCCAATAGGGTTTTTGAGGATTCAATTGAATGTATAAGGATGGAGCTTGGCGAACCAGATTCATCGGGAAGAAGAAAGCCAATTCCAATTTCTGGGAGTGAATTTAAGATTAAAACAGATACAATTATTACTGCCATTGGTCAGAGGGTAAGCGAAAGCTATAATATAGGAGGAAATGTATTTGCCGGTGGTGATTGTGTCTCTGGACCAGCTACGGTGGTTGAAGCAATAGCATCTGGGAAAAAAGGGGCTACTTCAATTATGAATTATCTTAATGGAAAAGGAGGGAAAGAGAAGAAGGAATATAATTGTGTAAGGGAGGGGATAAGCCCAGAGGATATTATCACAGAGGAGCAAATAAGGTATAAAACAAAGGTGGTATCGGCAGATGAAAGAAAAAAGAACTTCCAAGAAATAGAAGAAACTATGGACAAAGAAGATGCAAAGAAAGAAAGCGAGAGGTGTTTAAAATGTGGATGTGAAAAGGTCTCTGATTGCCTTTTAAGAAAATATGCCTCAATTTATGAGGTTAATCCAGAGAGGGTATCTGGATTTATAGAAAAAAGGGTTGTGGATACATCAAAAGATAATATAAAATATGACCCGAATAAATGTATTTTATGCTCAAGGTGTATTAGGATATGTTTGGAAATAAAGAAGCTTGGGGTTTTGGGTTTTGTGGGAAGGGGGTATAGGACACAAATTAAAGGAGGGTTTGGGGCAATGCTTTCGGAAACAAGCTGTGATGGCTGTTTGGAATGTGTAAACCATTGTCCCACCGGAGCAATGGTTGCAAGATGATAGACCTACATACCCACACAATATTTTCTGATGGAGAGCTTATCCCTTCAGAGCATGTCCATAGGGCATATGTAAAAGGGATAAAGGTTTTAGGGATAACCGACCATGTGGATGCCTCAAATATTGATTTTGTAGTGCCAAGGTTGGTTAAGGTTTGTGAAGGGCTTAACAAAAGGTTTCCCATTAAGGTTATTCCAGGGTGTGAGCTTACCCATGTTCCACCAGAGACAATACAAGAATTAGCCGATTATGGAAGAAGCTTGGGTGCAAAGATTGTGGTTGTTCATGGAGAGAGCATTATGGATACAGTTCCAAAAGGAACAAACCTTGCCGCTTGTTCTTCCAATATTGACATATTGGCACATCCAGGCTTAATCACAAAAGAAGAGGTAGCTCTTGCAAAAAAGAATGGGGTATTTCTTGAAATTACAGCCAGAGCCATCCACGCTTTTACAAATGGCCATCTGGCAAGCTTGGCAAAGAAACAAGGGGCAAATCTTGTCTTGAATACCGATGCCCATACATCAAATGAGTTTATAGATTTAAAAACCGCAGAAAAGATTGCTTTGGGATGCTCTCTTTCCCTTTCTCTTCTCCTTTCAAATTCCCGTTTTCTTGTCAAAAAGGCTTTGAGATAGGCCAATATCCATTATACCCTCGGATAGCCTGTCTCAATCTTGGAGATTATCCCACCCCTTGGGTTAAACTCACCAATTACCTTTACTTGCTTTGGGCTTGTTGCTTTAACAATATCCTCCAAAATCCTATTTACCGCATTCTCATAGAATATCCCAAGGTTCCTATATCCTAGGATGTATTCCTTTAGGGATTTAAGCTCAATGCAGAGCTTATCCGGGGTATAGACAATGGTGATACATCCAAAATCGGGAAGGCTGGTTTTTGGGCATAAAGATGTGAACTCCGGGATTTTTATGGTAATCTCATAATCTACGAATTGGTTTTCAAATACCTCAATCTTTGGTAGCTCAATATCCAATCCAGCCTTTGCAAGCTCTTTATACTTCATCTAATCACCTCCTCTTTTAGCTCCCTTTTTAGCAATGATAAAACAGCCTCAGAGGCTTTCTTTTTCTCAAATATAATCTTATAAACCTCATCTGTTATGGGCATATCAATATTTAATATCTTTGATTTTTCATAAACCGCCTTTGTTGTTCTTATCCCCTCTACAGCCATATTTACCTTTTTCTCTGCACTTTCTGGACTTTCTCCCTTTCCAAGCAATTCTCCGAACCTCCTATTTCTGCTATGCCTTGATATACAGGTTACCATAAGGTCTCCCATCCCCGATAAGCCAAAGAATGTCTCTTTGTTCCCGCCAAATGATATGCCAAATCGGACCATCTCTGCCATTCCCCTGCAAAATAAACCTGCCTTTGTATTGTCACCAAAACCCAGGCCATCAGAGATGCCACTTGCAATAGCAATGATATTCTTTAATGCACCACCCAATTCTACACCAATTATATCAGGGTTTGTATAGACCCTAAGATATTGATTTGAAAATAGATTTTGCACAAAAATCCTATCGTTTTCTATTGGGGTTGCAGAGATGATCGCGGTCGGGATTTTCTTTGATACCTCCTCTGCATGCGATGGGCCAGATAAAGCAACCACCCTTGCATCTTTTATCACATCCCTTATCACCTGTGATGGTGTTAAAAATGTTTGTTCCTCAAGCCCCTTTGAGCAGGAAATAATTAGCTTGTCTTCCCATCCTTCCTTTAGCCTTAAGAATGCCTCCCTTATTGTCCAGGATGGAATAGCGACCACAATTAAATCACAAGACCAGATACTAAATTCAAGGTTATCTGTAATCTCTATCCCGCTTGGAATAAAAAGCCATGGGAGATGAGGCTCTTTTCTTTCCCTTTTAAGCAGGTCTACCTTATCCTTTGAAAACTCCCATATCTTTACCGAATTTCCCGTATCAAATAACAGGCAGGCAAGGGTTATACCCCAGGTTCCACCACCCATAACACAGATATTCATCTTATACCTTTCTCTTTTTTCTTTCTTTATCAGGGGAAAATCCCGCCGCTCTTACCGCCTTTTTCCATCCCTCTTTTAGAGATTTATTCCCTCCAAAATACCTCTTCATTGCCTCGTATAAAGTCCTGTTAATATCCGCAGGATTTATTGGCTTGCCTTCTTTTTTTATCCCTCTGATTGCCTCGATAATCTTTGCTTTTGACCATAACTTCCTTTTTGTTTCTTTCTCGGGAACAAATCCCGCCGCTCTTACCGCCTTTTTCCATCCCTTTTTTGTAGATTTACCCCCTCCAAAATGCTTCTTTATTGCATAAAGTAAAGAGGGAAAATTCTTCATAATAGATGCTTGATTTATCCCCTTACCCTCCCTCTTCATCTTTTTAATCGCCTGGATAATCTTTACTTTTGACCATGATATATGCTTCTTCTTTTTTCTCTCTTTCTCGGGAACAAATCCAGCCGCTCTTACTGCCTTTTCCCATCCCTCTTTTAGAGATTTGTCCCCTCCAAAATACCTCTTTATTGCACAATGTAAAGAGGGAAAATTCTTCATAATAGATGCTTGATTTA
>JBFLYE010000127.1 GCA_040756715.1 bacterium | reverse complement strand
GTTTTATAAAATTTTTTCCCTTTTAATTCAAAATTCAACATTCAAAATTCATAATTTTATAAAGTTTTCCTTAAGATTATCTAAACACATACATTTTGTAAAGCGTTATGGAATTAACTATAAGATTCATCTCCTGCCTTAATGCACCTACCTCCCTTTGCACCTCCTCCCTTACAATCTTTCTTATCTTGTCAATATCATTCTTTGAAAGCTCGGAAGATACAGGAAAAGAAAGAAAAAAACCAATAAAATCAAAAATCTTTTCATAATTCAAGCCAGGAATGGCAATATAAGGATTCATTTTTTAAAACCCTTATTGTTTTTTCTAATTTAATTTTCTTTTCCTGAGAGGTTTTAGAAAGATAGCCATCTACAGAACCCTCTTTTTTAATCCCAGATACTGTTTCCATAAAATCATCGTCTAATACATTCACAATAGCAGAGTATATCCCTGCCTCGTGGCTAATACAAAATGCACCTTGATTCATAATAGACCTTAATTCTAAAGAGGGAATTCCCTGTGAGACATTTGATAATCCGCAGGTTGATTTACAAGGGGGGTCAAATAAAGAGGGAAGAATTTCAAGAAATTCTCTGAAATATACAACCTGCTTTTGGTCAACGGTTACTGTAAACATTACAGGGTCAATAAAGATTCTATCATTAGGAATGCCAAGGCTATTTGCCCTTTCTATAACATTTAAGGAAAGGGATGCCCTCTCATCAACATCCCTTGGAAGCCCAGCATCGGTAAGAAGGAGACAGATGATATTGCAATCATATTTGGAAGCTAAAGGAAGCATTTTTAAAAGACGCTCCTCTTGGCAGGAGGCAGAGTTTATAAGGGGTCTTTCTCTGCATAAAGAAAGCCCTCCCTCCATTGCCTCAGGGTTTGTTGTATCAAGGGACAAGGGAAGCTTTGAAACCTCTTGTATTGTTTCAACAATCCAAGACATAAGCTCTTTCCCCTCCTTTCTTGCAGGGCCAATATTTACATCCAGCATATCGGCACCCTTCTCCTCTTGCAAGAGAGCCAATTCTTGAATTGGCTTCTTATCCCTGTTCCTCATCGCTTCCCCTATCTTTCGTGAGCTGATATTAATGCTTTCTCCAATTAAAATCATAAGAATTTATTTTATTCTTAAATTTAAGTTTTATCAATAAATTTGTTTGATGTTAGAATTACCAAATATAGCAGATAACCTCTCCTCCAAGTAATCGCTTTCTTGCTTCCCTATCTGTCATTACACCATAGGGTGTGGTAAGGATAACCCTTCCCCTCCCTCCTAATACCTTTGGAATATTTTTCCAACCAACATATATCCTTCTTCCCGGCTTGCTTATCCTCCTTATCTCTGTAATCATAGGCTCCTTATCCTCTGAATACCTCAAAAATATCCTAAGTATCCCCTGGAGTTTATCTTCTATTACCTTCCATCCCTTTATATACCCTTCATCTTTAAGAATTCTTGCTATTTCTATTTTTATACCAGAGGAGGGAATATCAATCTGAAGATGGGATGCCCTTTGGGCATTCCTTATCTTTGTAAGCATATCAGCTATTGGATCAAAGCTTTTACTCATCTTACCAACTTGCCTTTATAACACCAGGGATTTTTCCGCTTGATGCCAATTCTCTAAAGCATATTCTACACATACCAAAATCACGAAGAAAACCCCTTGGTCTTCCGCATAACCTGCATCTGTTATAAAACCTTGTTTTAAACTTCGGTGTTCTCTTTTGCTTTGCAATCAATGATTTTTTTGCCATAATTATTTTACAAATGGAAAGCCAAAAAGCTCTAATAACCTCTTTGCCTCTTTATCACTCCTTGCTGTGGTTACTAATGTTATATTCATCCCCCTTATCTTTTCAACCTTATCATAATCTATTTCAGAAAAGATTATTTGCTCCTTTATTCCCAATGTATAATTGCCCTGACCATCAAATGATTGTGGTGATAATCCTCTAAAATCACGAACCCTTGGCAAAGCCATATTTAAAAGCCTGTCAAGGAATTCATACATCCTCTCCCTCCTTAAGGTAACCATACATCCTATGGCCATCCCCTTTCTCAATTTAAACCCTGCCTCTGATCTTTTTGCCTTCCTCTTTATAGCCTTCTGGCCAGAGATTAGGGTAAGTTCATCTACTGCCCTGTCTAGGAGCTTTCCATCCACTGTTGCATCTCCTACGCCCATATTAATAACAATCTTTGAAAGCCGTGGAACAGCCAGAGGATTTTTATATCCATCCTCCTTCATCATAAGGGGAATTATTTTATCTTTATAAATTGTCTTTAATCTCGCCATTATTCCTTCCTATCTATAGGCTCCTTGCATTTTCTGCATATCCTAACTTTATCTTGGTTTGAGGTAAATCCAACAGAAAACCTTGTTGGGCTTGTGCAATTAGGACAAACAAGGGCTACATTTGAGATATGAATAGGAGATTCCCTTTCAATAATCCCTCCCTGTCTATTTGCCTGGGTTGGTCTTGTATGCCTTTTTATCCTATTTATTCCCTCAACTAGAACCTTTTCTTTTTTAGGAAAAACCTTTATTATCTTTCCCTCCTTTCCCCTATCTTTTCCTGTTAAAACATATACCCTATCGTTTTTCTTTATCCTTAAACTCATTTTATTAAATTTTTACCACAATTTTTTTTCATTATACCACTTCTGGGGCAAGGGTTATTATCTTTGTAAAATTCTTTTGCCTCAATTCCCTTGCCACAGGCCCAAAAACACGAGTTGCCTTTGGATTTCCATCATTATCAATGATAATAGCTGAATTAGTGTCAAACCTTATATATGAGCCATCCTCTCTTCTTTGCTCCTTTCTTGTTCTAACCACAACAGCCTTAACCACTGAGCCTTGTTTGATAGGTGATGTAGGGATAGCCTCTTTAACAACACCAATAATTATATCGCCAAGTCCTGCATATCTTCTCTTTGAACCACCAAGAACCTTCATACACATAAGCTTTCTTGCTCCAGAATTATCTGCCACGCTTAACATTGTTTGCTGTTGAATCATTTTAATACCTCAACCACCGCCCATCTTTTCATCTTTGAAAGGGGCCTTGTTTCTATAATTTTTACCCTATCTCCAATTTTTGCTTTTTTTTCATTATGACAATAATATTTCTTTTTTCTCTTTTGATATTTTTTGTATAATGGATGCTTAACCATTGTTTCTCCCTCAACAACAACCGTCTTATCCATCTTATCACTAATTACAACACCGGTTCTTTCCTTTCTCATACCTTACCTCACTTCTGTCTTCTGACTTCTCTCTTCTGACTTCTGATTTATCCCAAGCTCTCTTTCCTTTACAATTGTATTAACCTGGGCAATTGTTCTCTTTATTTCCCTTATTCTTCTTGGATTCTCAATCTGCCTTATTACCTTTTGATGACGAAGGTTAAGAAGCTCCAAACAAAGCTCCTTTCTTTTATTTAAAAGCTCCTCATTTGTAAATTCCCTTAAATCAGCTGCCTTCACTTCTTTCCAATATTCTTGTTGCAATGGGAAGCTTATGGGAGGCAAGACGCAATGCCTCACATGCAACCTCCTTTGCCACACCTGTTAATTCAAAGAGTATCCTTCCTGGTTTTACAACCGCAACCCAATGGTCAACCGCACCTTTGCCTTTTCCCATCCTTGTTTCCAGAGGCTTTTTTGTTACAGGTTTATCGGGAAATACCCTTATCCATATCTTTCCACCCCTTTTTAAATGACGGGTTATAGCAATCCTTCCTGCCTCAATCTGCCTTGCAGTTATCCAATGTGGCTCTAGGGCAACCAGGCCATAATCACCAAATACAAGAAACCCTCCTCCCTTTGTTGGTCCTGCCATTCTCCCCCTCTGCTGTTTTCTATATTTAACCTTCTTTGGCATCAACATTTTTTCTTAAATAAAAACAAAAGGATAACATTTTATAATCTCTCCTGTCAATCTTTTTTGAAACTTACCCCCTGCCTTTTAGGCTAAATTTGGATTTTTAAGGAAAATTGAGGTCTCTTTTAAAATAACCCACAACGCTACATCAGCTTTTCCATAATTCTCTGAGCCCTTCCCTCTATCTTCTCTGTTAAATCTTCTGCCTTTTCCTTTATCTCCCTTTTTTGTTTCTCTGTTTCCTCTATAATCCTCTTTATTAGCTCCTCTTTGCTTATCCCTTTATCTTTTGGGATAAGGCCTATAATGTATTTCAAGGTAGCCTCATCTAGGCCAGTGAGCTTGGTTTGTATTACATCTTTAGCACTTTCCTGGGAAAGAGCAGGCACTTGTCCTTCTGGTTTCTCTTCTTCTTCAAAAACAGAAGGGAAAGCAGGGGGTGAAAAAGGAAACCCGGGATAAGCAGGTTCTTCCTCTACCTTTTGATAGCCTTGGCTGGGAGGAAAAAATTCAAAGGATTCTTCTCTTTTCTCTGGTAAAGCTGGATAAAATCCCTCTTCTTTTTCCATAGGAGGAACTGGAAAATAAAAATCCTCAGTTCTTCTTGTCTTTACACCAAGCCTTTCAATTATTTGAGAAACCGCGGGTTGACCAATCTGACCTAGGGCAGTAGTTACTGCCTTGCTTACCCTTGGGTCAGGATCGGCCAATGCCCTGGTTAAAGCAGGGATTGCCTCCTTACTTCCTAGCTTGCCAAGGGCAATTGCCGCAGATTGCCTGATATACCATTCATTATCCTTAAGCCTTTCAATTATTGCAGGAACAGCCTTTTTATCTCCTATCTCACCTAGGGCAGTTACATATGCCCTCCTTACATATGGATGATAATCTCCCACCACAGTTAAAGCTTTAACAAGGGCAGATGAAGCCTCAAGGCTTTTTGTTTGACCAAGTGCAAGTGCAGATGCTTCTCTCACATACCATTTGTCATCCTCAAGGCTCTGAATCAAATGACCAACCGCATCATTTCCAATCTTTCCAAGGCTGATAGTAGCCGCCTCACGAACATAGGGATGGCTATCAGAAAGGGACTTCATAAGATGGGGAATAGCTGCTTTTCCAATAGCTCCTAATGCGTTGGCCGCACCCTCTCTGGCATAAAGGTTTCCATCGCCTAATGCCCTTATAAGCCTAACAATACTTAGCTCACCTATCCTTATCAATGCTTGAATAGCTGCATGTCGAACATATGGATGGTTATCGCCAAGCCTCTCAATCAAAGGAGCAACTAACTCAGGGCTTTTAAGCTGACCAGCAGCAATTGCAGCTGTTTCCCTTATAAATGCATTTGGATTTGAAAGGGATGATGTAAGAACAGGAACAACAGGCTCTCCCATTTTGGCAAGTGAGGTAGCACAGGCTATCCTTAAGCTTTTATTTGAATGATTCATAACTGTGGTAAGTGCAGAAATGGTTTCTGGTTTTCTTAGGGCTCCTAATGCAATGATACAGGCTGATTTTACTCCCTCATCCTCTTCAATTACAAGCCTTTTAGCTAAAGCACCTGCTTCACTCTCTGCCTTAAGGTCCTTTAAAACAATCACCGCGGTTGCCCTAACGCTTGGGTTTTCATCCTGCAGGGCTTTAACAATGCTTGGTATGGCATCCTCTTCTTGCATCTCTGCTAATGCTATTAAAGCAGATGGACGAACCTCTGGGTTATCATCCTTTGTTTTTTTAATAACTACAGATATAGCTGGCTTTCCAATTCTGCCCAATGCCTTTCCTACAGCCTTTCTAACCGAGGGGTCAGAATCATTCAAAGAATTTACAAGGAATTTTATGCTAGATTTTCCAATTTTTCCTAAAGCAACCACCGCAGCCTCTCTTAAAGCAGGGTCTTGGTCTTTTAAAATATGAGAAAGGGGAATAACTGCCTTTTCGCTCTTTATCTTTCCAAGCCCAACACAGGCTGCAGAAACTACAGGCTTACTAAAGTCAGAAAGCCTGTCTATAAGGTAATCTGCTACACTATCACCTCCTATCTGACCCAATGAGACTACCACAGCCTGTCGAACAATTGGTTCATCGTCATTCAATACAGTTTTTAAAGGCTCTATTGCAGGTGGAGTTCCAATCTGACCAAGGGTTATTGCTGACTGCCTCCTTATAAATTTGTCAGGGTCAGCCAATCTTTGCGAAATAACATCAACTGCCTCAGATGCCTTAATTAACCCAAGTGTTTCTAAAGCTGATAAAGCCGTGTTTCTATCCGATGCATTTTGCAATGTATGAATCAAAGCAGGTATTGCCTTTTTTCCTATTTGGCTTAAGGCAAAAACAGCAGCAGCGCGAATCTCCTTTTGTCCATCAGAGAGGGTTGAAATAAGCTCTGGAATAGCAGGTTCTCCTATATGGCCTAAAGCCAAAGCCGCAGCTTGACGGATGTTTAACTTTTCATCCTTAAGCTGGGGCATTATCTCACCAATCTTTATTACTTCAGGCATCGTAAAAAATCAAAGTGGAAAACAAACTTACATTTTTTTCAATTTTTTCCTATGTGTTTCTTGATATTTATTAATATCAAACCCACAATTAATGAGTCCTATAGATACGACATAGATAGCCTCCATCTTTGGTTTTGCATTTTGAATTTACTTTATCGCTCCCTTTCTTTTTAAGATTATAAGAAATTTTTCCACCACATCTTTATTAAACTGACTTCCTGCATTCTTTTTAAGCTCAGCTGCTGCCTCCTCAATAGACAGAGCAGACCTATACGGCCGCTCAGATGTCATAGCATCAAAGGCATCTGCCACATTGATTATAGAAGCACCAATATAGATATTTCCATTCTTTTCTCCATATGGATAGCCCTTTCCATCGGGTCTTTCGTGATGGTATGAAACAGCAGTCATAACATCCTTGTGAAAACCAGCAGGCTCTAATATCTTTGTCCCAATCACTGGATGCTCCTTTATTGCCTCAAATTCCTCATTGGTTAATCTACCTGGCTTAAGTAAAATATCCTCCTTTATCCCTATCTTTCCAATGTCATGAAGAAGACCTGCAATATAAAGCCTTTCAATCTCCTCGGCGGAGAGATGGAATTCTTTGGCAATGGCGGTTGTGTATCTTGCCACAGCCTCTGAATGACCCCTTGTATAATGGTCTTTTGCCTCAATTGCGGCAATTAGTGTTTTTACTGTAGCAAGATAGGCAGATTTTATCTCAGAGGTCAGGTTTGTATGGATAATTGCAGCTGCGGCAAGGTTTGCAAGAAACGATAAAACAGAGAGGTCATATTGGGTAAATGGGCTAATGTTATTCATCCTATTTACAGAAAGGATGCCGATAATCTCATCCTTTACAGAAAGCGGAACGCAAAGGGCTGATTTTATCTTACTCTTTGATTTGTTTAAAAGAAGGGGTTTGCCTGTTTCTACGACCTTTCCTGCTATCCTTTCTCCTATTTTTGTTTTTGTTGTCTTTACAATGTCCTCTGAAAGTCCAACCGAGGCTTTTATTGAAAGCTCCTTTTTATCCTTATCAAGTAGCATCAAAGAGCCTGTTTCACCTTTTAGCTCATTAAGGGCTGATTTCATAATCACAGTAAGGAGGTCTTCGCTTGTTAAAGAAGAGGATAAAAAGCCTGATACACTTGAAAGCCTTTTTATCATGGCTGTATTGCTCTCTTTTATTACTTTATTAAGAAAACCCTCTGATTTTTTAATGACCTCTGCGGCATTATTACTGTTGTTTCCTACGATAGATGAGAGGGCTGAAAGATGAAGAGAGGAAAGCTTATCTATTGGAAAATCCAGGAATTTTTTTATTCTATTCCTTGTTTTTTTCCCATTGGTTAAAAACTTAAGGAGGCTTTGGGTATAATCTTTAACCACACTATCTTCCATTCTCTTTAAAAAGATTTTATATTTTTGTCTTATTTTTGTCAAGTGCGTTTTGCTTAAAAAAATATAAAATACTTGATATTGGACATATTGATATGCTATCATTAAATATATATGATGATAGAGGAAGAAGTAAGAGAAAGGGCAAGGATAAGGGAAGAGAATAAGAGGATATTAAAGGAGGAGCTTTCTGGGAAAGAGGTAATCATCAAGATAAATATTATAAGGGATAAGGAGAGAAAATATTTTGTTGAGGATGTAAAGGAGGCAAGGATAAAGCAAGAAAGGGGAAATGTTCTTGGGGTAAGGCTTACAAATCCCCTGTTCAAAGAAGAAGAATCTCCATTTATTAAATACCCAAATTCTATAATCACCCCGGAAAGAATTGCTGAAAAGAAGAAGAGAATTCTTATTGTCTATTCATCTGATTATGACCTTGAAAGGGATTTTAGAAGGCTTCATAGAAAGACAAAACAGGATTTAACAATTACAATTATATATCCAGAATGATTTAAATTTTTAGAGAAAATGTCGCCCATTGTAGGATTAGATATTGGAACCACAAAGGTTTGCGTCTGTGTCGGTGAAATAAAAAAGAATGGAAAGATAGAGATAATCGGCATAGACACAAAGCCCTGTTCTGGTCTGCATAGGGGAATGGTCTCAAATATTTCCCAAACAACAGCATCCATTGAACAATCTATGAGTAAGGCTGAGCTTATGTCAGGAAGCAAGATAGAATCTGTTACAATTAACATCTCAGGAAGCTCGGTTAAAGGCATTACAAACCCAGGAATGATAGCTATTAAAAAGGGAGGAGGGATAACAAAACTTGATGTTAAAAGGGTTATTGAAACAGCAAAGGCGGTTAATATTGCCCAGGATATGGAGATTCTCCACTACCTTCCCCAATCTTACAGGGTGGATGACCAGGATGGCATAGAAGATCCTGTGGGTATGATAGGGATGAGGCTTGAAACAGAGGTTTATTTTATAACAGCAAAGAAGACAGCCATCCAAAACCTTATGATGTGTGTTGAAAAGGCAGGCCTAAAGATGATTAACCAGCCTGTTTTATCATTATTGGCAGGAGCAGAAGCCGTCCTTTCTCCTGATGAAAAGCATCTTGGTGTAGCCTTAATTGATATTGGCGGTGGAACAACGGATATGGCTATATTTATAGAGGGCAATCTCCATCATTTATATACCATTTCTATTGGAGGAACGAATATCACAAAGGATATCTCAATTGTTCTTAAAACATCCTTTGAGAATGCAGAGAGGATAAAAAGGGAAAGGGGGTGTTGTTTTTCTTCCCTTATTTCTGAAAATGAGGAGATAGTCCTCCAGCCCTTTGGAGGACAAAAAGAGCAAAGCGTTCCAAGACATATTCTATCTGAGGTAATCCAATCAAGGATGGAAGAAATGTTTTCTATGTTGGATAAGGAGATTACAAGGTTTAAACCAAGGATAAATGCAGGTGTTGTCTTGATAGGTGGTGGAGCAATGATGGGAGGTTGTGTTGAGCTTTGTAAAGAAATATTCAATCTTCCCGTAAGGCTTGGTATTCCTCAAAACATAGGTGGTCTGGTTGATGCTGTATCTACGCCATTCTATGCTCCATCGGTTGGTCTTGTTATGCTTTCTGCCAAGGAGCATCATAAAAAAGGGAGAAAAAAGGCGTCAATATCTCTCCCCTGGTGGAAGAGGGCAAAGGATTTTTTCCGGATATGAAAAAAATTCAAAATTCAAAATTCAAAATTCAAAACTACAACTTGAAATTCAAAATTATCTTTTTCTTTTTATTATCCGCAGGCATTGGCTTTTGTGATATTGGGCTTATAAAGATAGATGGCGTTATTAACCCGATAACAGCAAGGTTTGTGAGGAATAGTTTAGCCAAGGCAGAGCAAAAAAACCTCTCTTTAGTTATTATAAAGATTGATACACCAGGTGGCCTTGTTACATCTACCCATGAAATTGTAAAAGAGCTTTTAAATTCAAAAATCCCTGTTTGTTCTTATATATCTCCAAAGGGAGCAAGGGCTGCATCTGCGGGTGTATTTATCTGCCTTGCCTCTGATATTGTTGCTATGGCACCCTCTACCCATATTGGTGCAGCACACCCTGTCTCAATGGGAGAGGGAATGTCGGAGAAAATTGAAGAAAAGATTTTAAATGACCTTGTGGCAGAGATAAAGGGGATAGCAAGAGAGAGAAAGAGAAACATAGAATGGGCAGAAAAGGCAGTTAGGGAGAGCAAATCAATAACCGACGAAGAGGCTGTTAAGCTTAACATTTGCGACATTATTGCTTCTTCTCTAGATTCTCTGCTCACTAAACTTGAGGGAAGAATAGTAACGAGGGATAATGAAAAGATTGTTCTTCACACAAAAAACAAAAAAATAACTGAGATAAAGATGAGCTTTAGGGAAAAATTCCTCCATTCTTTGGCTGAGCCGAATATTGCCTACATTTTCTTAATCCTTGGAATATATGGCTTAATCTATGAATTCGCCTCACCGGGTATTGGTTTGGGAGCTATTTTGGGAAGCATATTTTTGATTATGGCATTCTTTGGGCTTTCCAACCTATCTATCAACCTTGCTGGCCTTCTTCTTATCCTCCTGGGTTTTACTTTGCTGATTGCCGAGATAAAGGCACAAACCCCTGGGGTATTCCTTTTGGGTGGTGGCGTAGCCTTAACACTAGGCTCATTTATGCTCATTGATTCCTCATTTTCCCCTGAGGTCGCCATTTCACACTCCCTTATCCTCTCTATTAGCATAACCACGGTTGTTTTGTTTTTTATATTGATAACCTTAGGTATTAAGGCACAATTTAGAAAGGTAAAAACAGGCTCAAAAGGGATGATTGGAAATAGGGGAAAGGCAACAACCCAAATTCAAAAAGAGGGGATGGTCTTTGTAGATGGTGAGCTATGGAAAGCAAGATCAGAGGAAGAGATAGAAAAGGATACCGAGATAGAGGTTGTTGCTATTGAAGGCTTGGTTCTTAAGGTAAAGAAGGTAGTATAGTGGAGGTAATCTGCACAAATAGAAAAGTATGGTTTAATTATGAAATTTTGGAAACCATTGAGGCGGGAATTTCCCTTACAGGATACGAGGTAAAGGGATTAAGGGAAAAAAGGGGGAATATAGCAGAGGCATTTGCTAGAATAGAAAATAATGAATGTTTTTTGTATAATTGCCATATCAGTCATCAGGGAGGAGGGGATTTAGCAAGAAAGAAAAAGCTCCTTCTCCATAAATACCAGATTGAAAGGCTAAGGGGAAAGATGGAGGAAAAAAGGATGGCCCTTGTTCCAACCAAGGTTTATTTTAAAAAGGGAAGGGTAAAGGTAGAGCTTGGGCTTGGCAGGGGAAAAAGGCTTTATGATAAGAGGGAGGCGATAAAGAAAAGGCTCCATACCAGGGAGATAGAAAGAGCATTAAAAAATAAGTAAGAAGCTAAACACATACTAAAATTTTGAATTTTGAATGTTGAATTTTGAATTAAAAGGGGAAAAATTTTATAAAACTTACTCTTTCAATCCAAAATTCAAAATTTAGAATTCAAAATTTTAATAACTATCTATTTTTGCACTAAGTGAGGGAAGATACTATAAATATGTCCCTTTATAATGAGACGCTTGAGATTCTTAAAAATCAGGGTATAAGGTTAAAGAAAGACCTTTCCCAGAATTTCCTTATCAATGAGGGGGTAATAAACAAAATCATTAGGGAATTAGAGCTAAAAAAGGATGATACCATATTTGAGATAGGAGGGGGGATTGGTCTTTTATCAAGAAGGATTGCATCAAATGTAGCTAGGCTTATTTCCTGCGAAATAGACCCTAATTTTGTTCCAATTCTTAAAAAAAACCTTGAGCCATTTAAGAATGCAGAGATAATAGAAGATGATATTTTAAAGACAAACCTTTCTTTGCTTTTAAAAGATAAGGCAAAGATAATCGGCTCTCTTCCATATCACATAACCACACCCATAATCCTCCATCTTCTAAAATTTAGGGATTATATTACATTTTGCATACTTATTCTCCAATATGAGGTTGCAAAAAGGGTTATATCTTGTTCTGGAAGGGATTATGGGATGCTCTCTATTCTCCTTCAAATTTATACAAAACCTGAGATGCTCATAAAGATAAGCCCGAATTCATTTTTTCCCAGACCAAAACCCTACTCATGCCTTATTAAACTTAATTTTTTAGAAAAGCCCCTTATTGCCCCCCTGCCAAATTTTTTTAAGATTGTAGAAATCCTATTTTCACAAAGAAGAAAGAAGATAATAAATTCCCTTTTAAGGCTTAAGATTCCAAAGAAGGAGCTAATTTCTTTCTTAAAAAAGGAAGGGATAAATCCAGATATTAGGGTTGAGAAATTAAGCATCTTTGATATTTCTAAAATAGCATCTTTACCCTTCCTTTAAACAGGAATTTATAAATATAGAGACAAGCTCAGGATCAAAATATGAGCCAGATTTTTCTTGTAAGAAGGCAATTCCTTCTTTTTTTGTCCTTCCTTCCTTTAAAAGCCTTGAGAAATTATCAGAGATGGCAATTATTCTTGAGCCAATAGGAATGGCCTCACCAGAGATGCCATCTGGGTATCCTGTGCCATCGTAGTTTTCATGATGGTGATAGATAAGCTTGATAATGGGCTTAAATCCTGCATAGGAACGCAAGATCTGAACGCTCATAACGGGATGCTGCTTTAGTCTTTCGACCTCTTCTGGGTTAAGAAAACGCTCATCCTTCAAAAGGATTTCCTCTGGGATACCAATTTTTCCAATATCAATAAGGTATGATGCAGAAGCTATATTTTTTATTTCATCCTCAGAAAGCTCTTTATTCTTTGCCAGTTGCTCTGCAAATTTTCCCACCATTTCGGAATAACCCCTTGTCCTTGGGTCTCTTGTCTCAATGATGGCTGATATGGTTTTAAATGTTTCTATGGTATGCCTTTCCAGGTTTAGGTATAAACGGATATTTTCAATAGCAATAGAGACCTGTGAACTAAGGGTAGTAAGGAGACCCAGATCATCCTCATTGTAATCTGCCTCCATTAACTTCTCAGAAAAAGAAAGAACACCTATTGGCTCATCCTTAACAACAATGGGGCAGGAAATGTATGAGGTAGGCTTATACATTCTTTTATCCTCCTCCCTAATTCTCTTATCCGTTTTTAGATCAGAAACAAGAATTATCTCCTTTTCTAATGCACAAACACCAGCTATTCCCTTTCCCAGACTAAGCCCCCCTTCCCTTTTTTTCTCTAATTCACTTAAACCCATTTCTCCTTTAAGAATAAGCTCCCTATCCTCGATAAGGTGAAACCAAGCCTTCTTTGAGCGCATTACCCTTGCTCCAAAGGATATAACCCTTGAATAAAGCTCATCCAGATTAGGCACAGAAGCAATCTCCTTTACCATTTGATTAACCGTTGAAAGCTCAAGGGCTTTCTTCTTTATATCAAGGAAAAGGCTTGCATTTTCAATAGCAATAGCCATCTGATTTGCAAAAACCAAGCCCAATCGGACATCGTCCTTTGTAAAATATGGCTCCTTATTAAAAAATTCTATTACACCCAAAAGGTTTTCTCCTGATATAACAGGGATACCAAGGAGGGTTTTACAAGAGATTGTTCTAATTGGTGCAAACCTTGGGTCTTCCTCGCATTTATCAATTATTAAGGGCTTTTTATTCTCTCCTATCCACTTTACAGTATCATCCCCTCTTTTAATAATGCCTTCAAAATCCCTTTCATCCATTCTTCCCTTTCCCCTGGCAGATATAAGGAGATAGATTCCCTCCTTTGGCTCAAAAAACCAACCAAATTCACATTCTAATAACTCACACCCTATATTAAGAGATAAACCGATTATTTCTTTTATATCCTTTCTTAACATCATCTCACCCGCTATCCTCTTTATTCCTAAAAGCTCTTTTATCCTTTTCTGGGAAATGTCATAAAGAATGGCTGTTTCTATGGCTAGAGCAGCCTCATTTGCTAGGGTTGCAAGCAAGTCCATATCTGCCTTTTCAAATATGCCCTGACCCTTTCTATTGCTTAAAGAAAATACACCGATAAGCCTATTCTTTGTTATCATTGGAACGCACAGGCTATCCTTTGTCGTTTCACGAACCCCAGAAAACCTCTCATCAAGCACCCTTCCAAGAAGAATAAGGGGTTTTCTCTCCTTTGCTACCCATCCAGCTATAGAGCCATCACCTACATATTTCTTTGTGTTTCTTATTATCTCATCCGAGAGACCAGAGGCTACCTTTATGGTCAATTCATTTGTCTTTTCATCCAAAAGCATAATTGAGCCATTCTCACAAGAAAAAAGCTCACATCCCTTTTTAAGGATAAGCTGTAAAACATTATTAAGCTCCTTTCCCTCAGCGAGGGTTCTGTTTATCTCATAAAGGGAGACAAGCCCGGCGGTTAGGTTCTTAAGCTTATAATACATTTTTGTCTGATGTATGACAATGGCTGCTTGGGTAGAAATGCCTTCTAAAATATTAAGGTCAGCCTCGGTAAATGGCTGATTTCCATTCTTGTTGAATAATGCCATAACACCAACATTTTTTTCCTGATAAATTAAAGGGATAAATAAAGAGGAGATAACCTTTCTCTTTAGGGGATTTGTAAATCTTGGCTCTTTTGTCAAATCAGGGCAGCTTATCGGCTTATTAGACTTTAAAGCCTCGCCAACTAAACCCTCATCCATTTTACACCTGACCCCATAGACCATATCAACCAGGGGATAAACTGTAATACAGAAAAGCTCCTTTGCCTCTTCATCAAAAACCCAAACCTCGCTCTTCATTGCACCACTTGCTCTAAATGCCTCTTTAAGGATAATGTTTAGCTGGTCTTCTAGGTCAAGCACCTCTTCCTTTAATGATTTATCTATCTTTGATAGGGCAATAAATGCCTGCTTTTCCTTCTGTAAGGCAAGGGAAGTTTCTTCATATTGGCTTGCGTTAGAAATAGAAGATGCAGCATAGGAGGAAAGGGTAATCAAAGCCTCTTTTTCTTCCCTCCCTATTTTATGCTTCTTTTTGAAATATAGCTCAATGGTTCCTATAATGTTTCCAGCAAGGGTTAAGGGTATGCCAATAAAATATTTGTAATCGCTGCTCCATTTAGGTCTTTCTTTTGGAAGCTCTGAATAGACAATATCCTCTTTTTCTTTTACCATAAGACCAAAGGTGTTATCGGGTTTTCCCTGAATATTCAAAGAATACCTTGGCCATGGTATTCCTTCGGCAATCTGCTCAACCATACAGGCTATGGCATTCTTTGCAAGAAGAAAGCTGGATGTTGCTGTTTGTTCAAAGACATCGGCTAAATTAAGGCTTCCTGCCAAAGAAAGGCTTGCTTTTTGAAGGCAGAAAAGCCTTTCTTTTCTTTTTTTGTTTCTTCTCTTTTCCTCTTGGACGATAATCGTAGAGAAAAGGAGGAAAAAGAGGACAAGATACATAGCAGGGTGCATAGGAATACCTGTTTTGTAATTAAGAAATATTGTAACTCCTATAAAAGAAAGGACAATTAGCCATATAAAAACATCAAATATAAACCCTAATTTTTTCATACCTTAAATTATTACAAAAAATTCCCTATTTGTCAAAGGTTTTGTTTTTGGATGCTGATCTTATTTGCCTTTCAGCATGCTTGTTGTCAGCATTCACTTCAGGATGGGCTACAAAGGGTAGCTCTTTGTATAGTATCTTCCATCACTTAGTGCAAAAATAGATAGGGTG
>JBFLYE010000126.1 GCA_040756715.1 bacterium | reverse complement strand
ATCAAAGCTTGGCCTGCTCTTTGAGTATGGCTGTTTAGCCAACGGAGACTACCTAAGGGCCATTTTCAGATACAGAAGCAATCCTATCAAGGCTATACAAAAGAGGGTTGTCAAATATCGATCCCGGGCTCCTACACAGGAGCCTGAAATGTGGCTTAAAGCCGCCTAAGCACAATCTTTAAGAGATGAGCGATTTTATAAAGCGTTATGGAATTATAGTTAATTCCATAACGCTTTACAAAATGTATGGGTTTAGATAATCTTAAGGAAAACTTTATAAAATTATGAATTTTGAATGTTGAATTTTGAATTAAAAGGGAAAAAATTTTATAAAACTTAAACCTTCAATTCAAAATTCAAAATTTAGAATTCAAAATTTCTTAAAAGGTGGATGAATTTTTAACAGATAAACACAACCCTATCTATTTTTGCACTAAGTAATGGAAGATACTATAACTATAACCTTATTAACCTCTTGTTGTCCAAGTTTCTTCCTTTATAAAATGTATTACGAAGGGTAGAAACTTCGGAAATCCTAAAGAGCTTTCCACATAAAAGATAAATAAAAACACAAAGGATTATCCCTCCCCCTACATTAAGGGCAGAAGATAAACCTATTTTAAGAAAGGCAAGAAGAAAAATTCCCATTATAATCCCTGCAATAAGGGATTTTACAAAGGTTTTAAGGACAAGCCTTATATCTACCAGACCTATTCTTTTTTTCAAGATAATCGTGAGAATAGAAAGATTTATCCAGCAGGACATAGATGTTGCAAGGGCTAATCCTCCCTCTTCCAATGGCTTTACAAACAAAAGGTTTAAGGCAATGTTTAATACCATACAAAACCCTGCTACTTTAAGGGGTGTTTTTGTATCACCCAAGGCATAGAAGAATGAAACAACAGGCTTTATACCACAAGAGAAAACAAGGCCAAGTGTATAAAAGAACAGAGCAAGATATGATGCATTTGTTTCAGAGCGGGAAAATTCACCATGCTCAAAAAGGAGGCTAATAATTTCTTTCCCTAAAATAATAAAGCCAACCATAACAGGAAGAATTATTACAAGCACAAGCCTTGCTGCCCAATTTAGTGTTTTCTTTGCCTCTTCCAGATCATTCTCGGCAATAGACCTTGAGATGGAGGGAAGGGCTACAATCCCAATGGCTGTCCCAAACAATGCCAGAGGAAGGTCGATAAGGCGATTTGCATAGTATAGGCTTGAGAGAGCAGAAGGTCCGATAAGGGAGGCACAAATTGTATCAACAGCAATATTTACCTGATATACGGCAAAGCCAATTAAGCCAGGAAGCATCTTTATTCCTATCTCTTTTACACCTGGGTGTGAAAGGCTGATTATGGGTTTATAGCCAAAGCCTTCATTAAATAAAGCTGGAGCCTGAATGAGAACCTGCAAGACTCCACCGAGCAAGACAGCTAAAGAAAGACCAAAGAGGGGGTCTTTAAGGCAGGGACAGATAAAGAGGATAAAGATAATAAAGCTTAGATTAAGCATAACCGGTGCAAGGGAGGGAGGGCCAAATCTCTCCAGAGAGTTTAAGATTCCCATTATCACAGCAGAGAGGCAAATAAGTATAAGATATGGAAATATTATCTTTAATACGGAAGCCATTGAAGGGATAAGCCCAAGATTTATAAAACCTGGGGCAACTATGGAACAAATAATAGGTGCAAATATAATGCCAAAAAAGACAATCAATAATGAGACAATGAGGAGGAGGTTGATAACAATAGAGGCAAGCTGCCAGGCAGAGCTTTTCCCCTCCTTCTTAAGATACCTTACGAATACAGGGATAAATGAGGATGATAATGCACCCTCTCCCAAAAGCATCCTGAACATATTTGGAATAACCCATGCCGCAAAGAAAACACCCCTTAATTCCTTTGAAAAGAAATGGGCAAGGAGAAAATCCCTCACAAAACCTAGTATTCTACTTAAAAATATCCCAAAGCTTACAATGCCTGCATGCTTTGTAAATTTTTCATACATAATTTATATTCTAGCAAAAATTTAGGGCAATGTATATTTTTTTAAGAATTTTCATTTCTTGACATACAATGCAATAATTGTATATACTGGCAAAGTAAGTTGTTTAAAAAGCTCTATTCATTTTTTATCCTTATAAAATTTGAGCATACAATCTTTGCCCTTCCATTTGCCTATATGGGAGGAATGATAAGCTATAAAGGGATTATGCCCTTTTATTACTGGCTTTGGATTACACTAGCAGGGGTTTCTGCAAGGACATTTGCTATGCTTCTAAACCGTATAATCGACAAAGAAATTGATAGAAAAAATCCAAGAACAAAAAACAGACCATTTATTACAGGAAAAATAAAGATAAAAGAAACAATACCCATTCTTATTCTCTCCATTTTTCTCTTTTTCTTCTCTTGTTTCAAGCTTAATCTTACCTCCCTTTTTCTCTCCCCCATTGCCCTATTTCTTATTTCATCTTACCCCTATACAAAAAGGTTCACTTGGGCTTCCCATTTCTATCTTGGCCTTTGCCTATCTTGCGCACCAATTGGAGGCTTCCTTGCTGTTTCTGGAAGGCTTGATATTTCAGCTTTAATCCTTGGGCTATTTGTCATATTATGGGTCTCTGGCTTTGATATTATCTATTCCCTACTTGATATGCAATTTGATAAAGAATATAACCTTTATTCAATTCCCCAAAGGTTTGGTGAAGAAAGGGCCCTTCAGATTTCTTTTTTTCTCCACATCCTCTCTGGTTTTCTCCTTATCCCCTTTGGAATATTATCCTCTTTTGGATTAAAATATTGGATGGGTGCATTTTTTATCTTCCTTCTTCTGATAAGGCAACATATAATCATAAGGGATAGAAAGAGGATAAATGAGGCTTTCTTTACCACAAATGGCATAATCAGCATCCTTTTGTTTTTTATCGTTCTTTCCTCTTATTAAAAAATCCTAGACAAAAGATAGGGTTTTAATTTAATATATTTTTATGTCACGGATTGGAAGACTTCCGGTAGAAATAGAAGAGGGTGTCTCTTGTAAGATAGAGGATGGTTCTTTAAAGGTAAAGGGACCAAAGGGTGAATTAGAAAGAAAGATTCCAGGAAGGATAGGGGTAAGAATTGAAGGAAAAAAAATTATCGTAAGTAGAGAAGATGAGGAGAGAGCCACAAAAGCCTTACATGGCTTAACCCGCACCTTGATAAACAATATGATCACAGGTGTAACAAAGGGATTTGAAAAGGAGATGCTTCTTTCTGGTGTAGGATGGAAGGTAGGGATGAAAGATAAAGACCTTATCCTTAATGTAGGTTATTCCCATCCCATTGTTTTCTCGCCACCAAAAGGGATTACTATACAGACAGATAAAGAGAAAATAAGGGTTTCTGGAATTGATAAGGAGCTTGTGGGAGAAATATCGGCAAGGATAAGGAGGATAAGGCCGGTTGAGCCATATAAAGGGAAAGGAATAAGATATGCAGATGAGGTTGTAAGGAGAAAGGCTGGAAAAACAGGAGGAGCAAAATAATGCTTAAAAAAGGGGAAATAAAGAAAAGAAAAAGAAAGAGAACAAGAAAAAGGATTTCGGGAACAGAAGAAAGACCAAGGCTTTCTGTGGCAAGAAGCCTGAAGCATATCAGAGCCCAAATTATAAATGATGATTTAGGAAAAACCCTTGTTTCTGCCTCATCTCTTGATAAAGAAATAAAAGAGCAATTTATCCATCCAAAGAGAGAGAATGCAAAAAGGGTGGGAGAACTTCTTTCCAAAAGAGCAAAGGAAAAAGGGATAAAAGCGGTTGTCTTTGATAAAGGCCCTTTCTCTTTTTCTGGAAGGATAAAGGCTCTAGCACAAGCTTGCAGAGAGGGAGGACTTGAATTTTAAAATGGATGATTATAATTCAATTACAGAAGAGATAGAAACAATCTCATCTGAGCTCCCATTGTTTGAAAAGGTTGTCTTTATTAACCGGATAACAAAAACAACAAAGGGCGGGAAAAGGCTTCGTTTTTCAGCATTGGTGGTTGTAGGAGACAAAAATGGCTCTGTGGGCATAGGAATGTCAAAGGCAGCAGAGGTTCCTAAGGCTGTTTCAAAGGCTATTGAATACGCAAAGAAACACCTGGAAAGGATTCACTTAAAAGATGGAACCCTTTTATTCCCTATTTCTGCCAAGTCCTGTGCCTCTTGTGTTCTTCTTAAGCCTGCACCCCCGGGAACAGGCATTGTTGCAGGTAATACAGCGAGGGCTGTTTTTGAAGCCCTTGGTGTAAAAGATGTGGTTTGTAAATCCCTTAAAAGCAATAACCCGATAAATGTAATTAAGGCAACAATGGCAGGTCTTAGAAAAATGAATATGGTCTACAAAAGGCATAATGTAAAAACAAAGCTTCAAGAGCAGGAATAATAGATGTTAAACCTTGGGGTTTTAGTCTCGGGAAGGGGATCAAACCTCCTTGCCATAATCAAAGCAATAGAAGAAGAAAAAATAAAAGCCAAAATTGTCTGTGTCATTAGCGACAAAGAGGATGCAAAGGGGCTTAAAATAGCAAGGGAGCATAATATAGAAGCCATATTTTTAAGCCCTTTGGGCTTATCAAAAGAGGAATATGATAGGCTAATTGTTGAAGAGCTTAAAAAGAGGGATGTTTCTCTTGTTTGTCTAGCTGGTTTTATGAGGATAATCTCTCCATTTTTTGTAAGCGAATACAAGAATAGAATTATGAATATCCATCCCTCCCTCCTCCCCTCTTTTCCTGGATTATCTGCCCAAAAACAGGCATTAGAATATGGGGTTAAGGTTTCAGGTGCTACTGTTCATTTTGTAGATAATGGTTGTGATACAGGGCCAATTATTTTACAGAAGGCTGTTTCTGTTCTGCCAGATGATACAGAGGAAACATTATCAGCAAGGATATTAGAAAAAGAGCATAAAATATACCCAAAAGCCATAAGGCTTTTTAGTGAGGGAAGGCTTGAGGTTTCTGGGAGAAAGGTTAGTATAAAATGAAAAAGGCATTGGGAAGGGGTTTGGATGTATTGTTTCCTGATAGCGAAGCCTTTGTTGAGATTGAAAGGGAAAAGATAAAGCCAGGCAAATACCAACCCAGGGAGAGGTTTGAGGATGAAAAAGAAAATGAGCTTCTTTTGTCGGTAAAGGAAAAAGGTCTTCTTCAACCAATCATTGTCCGACCAAAAGATAGCGGATATGAAATTATCGCAGGAGAAAGGAGATTCCGGGCGGCTGTAAAAGCAGGGTTTGAAAAAATCCCTGCAATTGTAAAGGATGCTTCTGATTCCGAGAGCCTGGTCATTAGCCTTACCGAAAATCTCCAAAGGAAAGACTTAAATCCCATTGAGGAGGCAAAGGGATACAAGAGGCTTACAGATGAATTTGGCTTGACACAAGAGGAGATAAGCAAGGCAGTGGGAAAGGAGCGTTCTGTTATTGCAAATACCATAAGGCTGCTTTCCCTTCCTCTCCATATCCAAAAGGCAATACAAATAGGAGAGATTTCATCAGGACATGGAAGGGCAATCCTCTCTATACAGGGAGATAAGAGGGATTTGGTGTTTAAGGAAATTTTAAAGAAAAAGCTAAGCGTTCGGGAGGTTGAAAAAGTTTCACGTGAAACAAAAATAGATTATGAACTTACTTCCATTGAGGAGAGGATAAAAAAAGAGTTGGGAACAAATGTAAAAATAAGGGGAAATATAAATAAGGGGAAAATAGAGATAGAGTATTACACAAGTGAAGGGCTTTCTGGGATATTGGAAAGGATGGGAATTGAATTATAAAGTCAAAAGTCAAAAGTCAAAAGTCAAAATTTGTTTAACATCTTCTGCTTTCTCTCTTCTTCTTATTTTTGCCTCTTGTGGGAAGGAAAAAAGAATTGTTTCTCCCCCTTGTTCTCTGATTAAAAAGAGTGTTCTTACCTCCTCAAAGAGCGGAAAGAAAACATGGAGGCTTACCTCAGAAAGGATAAGCATGGCAGATAATAAAACATATCTCTACGAGGTAAGGCTTGAGCTATTTAAAGATAAGGAGGTAGAATGCACCATTACAGGAAATTGCGGTGTCATTGAGGGGGATAAAATAAGCCTTAAAGGGAGCATAACCGCAAGCACGAAAAGCGGAGCAACCCTTACCACATCAAGCCTTCAATTTTGCGAAAAAAGCAATGCACTTTCAACAAATGACAGGGTTTCTTTTATAAAAAAAGGTTTAATCCTTAGAGGCTCTGGGCTTATTGCAGATAGAAGCCTTGGCAATGTAAAGATAAAGAAAGATGTTGAGGTGCTTTTTAAATAAGAAAAATGCTGGTAGATACCCATTGCCATTTGGATGATCGTGTATATGACAACGATAGAGAAGAGGTTATTGAAGATTTTAAGGGCCTAATTATAAATTGTGGAACAAGCCTTGAAACATCAAGAAATTCCATTGAGCTTTCCAAGAAATACAAGAATATCTATCCAACCGCTGGCTTACATCCGCACTATGCAAAGGATATAGACAATAATTTTTATAATGAATTCAATTCTTTGATAGATTCTTCAAAGATTGTTGCAATTGGTGAATGTGGCCTTGATTTTTATAGAAATTTGTCAGATAGAAAGATTCAAGAAGAGGTATTTAGAAACCTTATAAGGATTGCAAACAAAAGGAAGCTTCCCTTAATTATCCATTCTCGGGATGCAATGGATGAGACATTAAGAATCATAAAAGAAGAGGGTGTTAAAAAAGGTGTCCTACATTCATTTAGTGGAACAAAGGAGGATATTGCAAAGGTCCTTTCTCTTGGGTTATATATATCCATAACCGGGGTTATCACATTCAAAAAGGCAAGGCTGAAAGAGGTTGTCTCCTATATCCCAAAAAATAGGATTATGTTTGAGACAGATTCACCCTACCTTACACCCGAGCCCTATAGGGGAAAAAGAAACATCCCAAATTATGTTAGATATGTTATTGAGGGATATGCCAATTGCGTGGGGATAAAATTTGACGAGGCATCCGAAATAAACTATAATAATGCAAAGGTGTTTTTTGGTTTATAAGGGGATGAAACTATTCTTTCTTACCATATTTGGGATTAGCTTTGGCTTGCTTGAGGCAATTGTGGTTGTCTATATAAGGAGGGTAATTCCAGAGGATGCATGGAGGTATATTCATAGCATACAAGCGATTTCTAATCTTCTTACCAAACACAATATTTTATTTATCGAGCAGACCAGGGAGGCATCAACCATAATTATTTTACTAACCCTTGCCATACTGGTTGGAACAAGGCTTAAGGAAAGGATTGCCTATTTCCTCTGGGTCTTTGGGGTATGGGATATATTCTATTATATTTTTCTTTACATCTGGCTTAAGTGGCCAAAATCCCTCCTTGAGCTTGATATTTTGTTTCTTATTCCCTGTCCTTGGGTTGCACCGGTTATCCTTCCTATTGGATGCTCTTTTCTCTTTCTTTGGACATCCCTTCTTTTGTTGAAACATTAAGCCCTAATTTGGTATAATTAAGCAATGCGTTCAGATTTAATGAAAGAAGGGGCAAAAAGGGCTCCCCATCGCTCGTTATTTAAAGCAATGGGCTATACGGATATAGAGCTACAAAAGCCCATTATTGGTATCGCAAATTCTTATAATCAGCTTATCCCAGGCCATATCCAGCTTAACAAAATTGCTCAGGCGGTTAAGGAAGGGATAAGAATCGCGGGAGGAACGCCAATGGAATTTTTTACCATTGGCATCTGCGATGGCATAGCAATGGGGCATATTGGGATGAAATATTCCCTTCCTTCCAGAGAATTGATTGCCGATTCGGTTGAGCTAATGTGCAGCGCCTACCCATTTGACGGACTTGTTTGCATAACCAATTGCGATAAGATAACCCCTGGGATGCTTATGGCGATGCTTCGTCTTAATATTCCAGCCATTATGATTAGCGGAGGTCCAATGCTTGCAGGATACCTTAATGGAAAAACCATTGACCTTATTTCCGTCTTTGAGGGGATTGGAAAGTATGCAAAGGGGGAGATAAGCGAAGAAAAGCTAAAGGAGATAGAGGATTCTGCCTGTCCTGGCTGTGGCTCTTGTGCCGGGATGTTCACCGCAAATACAATGAATTGTTTGACAGAGGCATTGGGTCTTGCTTTGCCAGGCAATGGGACAATCCCTGCGGTTTCTTCAAAAAGAGCCTCTTTGGCAAAAGAGACAGGGTGCAAAATAATGGAGCTTGTAGAGAAAGATATAAAACCAAGGGATATTGCAACAAAAAAGGCATTTTTAAATGCCATTGCTTTGGATATGGCACTTGGTGGCTCAACCAATACCGTTTTACACCTTCCTGCCATAGCTTGTGAGGGAGGGATTGAAATTGACCTTTCTCTATTTGATGAAATAAGCAAAAAGACACCAAATCTTTGCAAAATCTCACCCGCCGGCAACTATCACATTGAAGACTTAGACAAAGCGGGGGGAATACTCGCTGTTTTAAAAGAGCTTTCCAAAAGGGGCTTAATTGATGAATCGCCTCTCACTGTTTCCTGTAATACAATAGGAGAAAACATAAAACCTGCAAAAAATTTAAACCCAGATGTGATAAGAAAGATTGATAATCCATATTCAAAAGAGGGGGGGATTGCAATATTGTTTGGAAACCTTGCAAAAGATGGATGTGTGGTTAAACAAAGTGCTGTTTGCCCCGAAATGCTTGTTCATCAAGGAAAAGCGAGGGTCTTTGATTGTGAAGAAAATGCTTTAAAGGCAATATTGGAAGGAAGAATAAACCAAGGCGATGTTGTGGTGATTAGGTATGAAGGGATTAAGGGAGGGCCAGGGATGCGTGAAATGCTTTCTCCCACCTCAGCCTTAGCCGGTATGAGACTGGATAGCTCGGTGGCTTTAATTACCGATGGAAGGTTCTCTGGTGGCTCAAGGGGTGCAGCAATTGGCCATATTTTACCCGAGGCACAAGATGGAGGGACAATTGCCATTGTGCAGGATGGCGATATTATAAAGATAGATATTCCCAATCGGAGGCTGGATATAGAATTAAGTAAGGAAGAAATAAAACAAAGGCTGGCTAGCTGGAAAAAGCCAGAGCCAAAAATAAAAGAAGGCTATCTTTATCGCTATACAAAAAATGTATGTGTTTAGCTAAAGCTAAACAATTAAACAATTCGTTTCTCCCTCTTTAACGAGGAAGCTTAAACACATATTAAGGAGCTAAACACATACCAAAAAATGATTTTAGTTGGACAATTATTTTATTTTTGCGAAAACCAATTGATATGAATGAAAAAAATAATTCCTCCCCTTTCCTTTCTCCTTTTAGAGCTTTCTAAAGAATATGAAATAAAGGGCATCCCACAGAATGCAAAGCCATTTATATTGGCATCCCTTATAAACAAAAAGGATATTTCCCTAATTATCACAAAGGAAAGCCTTGCAGAGAGGCTAAAAATAGACCTTTCATATTTTCTTTTAGATACATATCTCTTTCCCCAAGATGAGGAAATACCAAGCGCAATTTCTGAGGTAAGGGAAATCCTTAAAAGGATAAGGAAGAGAAAAAGGACAATCCTTATAGGAGGTGTTCTATCCATCTTAAGGCCCGTTCCCTCAATAGATGCTTTGGATAAGGAAGAAATTTCCTTTTCACTGGGAGAAAAGATAAGCTTTACCGAAACAATAGGGGCTTTAAATAAAATTGGCTACACAAGGACAACAAGGTGTGAAGAAAAGAGAGAGATTGCCATAAGGGGCGGAATATTGGATATATGGCCAATAAACTATGATTGTCCATTAAGAATTGAATTTGATGGCGATAGGGTCTTTTCTTTAAGGCTCTTTGACCCCATATCCCAGGTGTCATTTAAAAATAAAGAGAAAGCCATTATCTCTCCCTGTTTTTCAAAGCAGGAAGGCTCAATCTTTGATTACATTAACGAAGGAATAATCCTTGATGAGGAACAGGATTTAAAAGAGGAGGCAGAAAATGAGGGCTTTTTATGGGAGGATATAAGGAAGAAAATAAAAAATCCCTATACCTTAACCTGTTTTAAAGAGGCAAAATTTAAGCTTTCTCAACCTCCCTCCTTTAATGGAGCAATAGAGCAATTCATTTTATCTGTAAAATCCTGGCTTAGGGAGAAAAAAAGAATAATTATCTGTTGTGGTTATTCTGGACAGGGTGAAAGGATGAAGGATTTACTTATGGAGTCTGGAGTGGGAAGTCTGGAGTCTGGAGTCAATGTGGTTATTGCTCCCATATCCTCTGGCTTTTCCTTTAAAAATACAATTGTCCTTACCCACAATGAAATATTTGGAAAGCCACAATTTATACCAAGAAAAACTAGAAGGAGGATAAGCCCCATCTCAAGCATTGATGAGCTTAAAATAGGAGACTACGCTGTCCATATAAACTATGGGATTGGAAGGTATTTGGGGATAAAATCCCTTTTTTCCTGTGGAAGGATAAGGGATTTTATAATCCTTGAATACAAAGATAATGATAAATTATATATCCCTGCTGAGAGGATAGACCTTGTAGAAAGATATATCGGTCCATCAAACCCTACAATAAACAGGCTTGGCGATGGAATATGGGAAAGAACAAAGAGTAAGGTCAAGGCCGAAACATTAGAATATGCAAAAAAGCTCCTTTCCCTTTATGCAGAGAGAAAGGCATTTTTAGGACATAGATTTTCTCCTGATACAATTTGGCAAAACCAGCTTGAGGCAGGGTTTATACATCAAGAAACGCCTGATCAGATAAAGGCAATCGCTGAGATAAAAAAGGATATGGAAAGCAATAAGCCAATGGACAGGCTCCTAATTGGTGATGTGGGATTTGGAAAGACAGAGGTTGCAATAAGGGCGGCTTTTAAGGCTGTAATGGATGGATTTCAGGTGGCAATCCTAACTCCCACAACCATCCTTGCTCACCAGCATTACAATACATTTTGTGAAAGAATGAGCGGATTTCCCATAAATCTAGGGCTTCTCTCAAGGTTTAACAAAAAGGGGGAGAAAGAAATAATAAAAGGATTAAAAGATGGTGGTATAGACATTGTCATTGGAACCCACAGGCTAATTCAAAAGGATGTATCATTCAAAAAACTTGGGCTTTTGATAATTGATGAGGAGCAGAGATTTGGGGTAGGACAAAAAGAAAAGCTCAAGGAATTTAAGAAGACCCTTGATTGCCTTTATCTCTCTGCCACACCCATTCCAAGGACATTGTATTTTGGCATATCAAGCCTTATGGATGTAAGCATAATAAACACACCACCCATTGGAAGGGAGGAGATTATAACCCATATCGCAGAGTTTAACCCAGAGCTTATAGAAAGGGCAATATTGAGGGAACTTGAAAGAAAGGGCCAGGTCTTTTTTGTCCATAATTCCATTGAAACAATAGAGAAAATGAGGGATTATATAAAAGCCCTTATCCCAGGAATACCAATTGGCATAGCCCATGGAAGGCTTAAGGAGAAAGAACTTGAGGAGACAATGGTTTTATTCCTTGAGAGAAAGATTGACCTTCTTGTTTCAACCTCCATAATCGCCTCAGGCCTGGACATCCCCTCTGCAAATACAATAATTATAAACAATGCCCAGGAATTTGGCCTGGCTGATATATACCAGCTAAGGGGCCGGGTTGGAAGGAGGGAGGAAAAAGCCTATTGCCTTCTTTTATATCCCAACAAGAAATTAAAAGAGAAGGAAAAGCAAAGGCTAGTTTCCATCCAGAAATTCTTTTCTTTGGGTTCTTCCCTCTCTCTTGCTTTATCTGACTTGGAAATGAGGGGTGCTGGGAATATATTGGGAAGAGAACAAAGCGGGAATGTCCAATCAGTTGGCCTCTCCCTTTATACCAGGCTTCTTAAGGAGGCTGTAAATAGAATAAAGGGGATAAAAAAAGAGGAAAAGGTCATAGCACCTATTGATATTCCAAGTGATGCCTTTATTCCAGAGGATTATATCAGCGATGAAAATGAGAGGTTTAATATCTACAAAAGGCTCTCCTCTGGTTGTTCTCCAAAGAAGCTAGAAAGGGAAATAAGGGATAGGTTTGGGGGAATTCCAGAACCTATGGAAAGGCTTTTTGGAATGTATAGCCAAGGTTAAATTTATACTTAAAAACCAATTGCTTTTTGCTATAACAATCCAATTCTTGACACCGACAATTCATAAGTAATATAATTATTTGGTATATAGATGAGGCTTCTAAATTGACATCAAACACATACAAAAATTATGAAAAAAGCTCTAATTACAGGAATTACAGGTCAGGATGGTTCATACCTGGCAGAGCTTCTTTTAAAAAAAGGGTATGAGGTTTATGGAATTGTAAGGAGGTCAAGCTCATTTAATACAGCAAGGATAGACCATATCTATCAAGACCCCCATGAGCCAGATGTAAAGCTTAATCTTGTTTATGGAGACCTAAATGATGCAAGCTCCTTAAATAAAATCATAAGGACAATAAAGCCTGATGAGATTTATAACCTTGGAGCACAGAGCCATGTAAAGGTAAGCTTTGAGGTTCCCGAATATACGGGAGAGGTTGTCGCCTTAGGGACAACCCGAATGCTTGAGGCAATAAGGGAAGCTGAAATAAGCCCTAAGTTCTATCAGGCATCATCCTCTGAGCTCTTTGGAAATTCCCCTTCCCCCCAAAATGAAGATACACCCTTTGATCCAAGGAGCCCCTATGCTTGTGCGAAGGCTTATGCATTTTATATGGTAAAAAATTATCGGGAGGCTTATGGCTTATTTGCCACAAATGGCATACTATTTAACCATGAATCGCCAAGAAGGGGGGAGACATTTGTCACCAGGAAGGTAACTATGGCAGTTGCTAAAATAAAGCTTGGGCTACAAAAAAAGCTCTATCTTGGAAATTTAGAGGCAAAAAGGGATTGGGGGTATGCCCCAGAGTTTTGTGAGGCAATGTGGCTTATCTTACAGCAAGAAAAACCAGAGGATTATGTCATTGCAACAGGAGAGACGCATTCTGTTCGTGAATTTGTTTCTGAGGCATTTTCTTATGCAGGCCTTGATTGGAAAGACTATGTAGAAATAGACCCAAAATACTTTAGGCCAACCGAGGTTGATTGCTTAATTGGAGATGCAAGCAAGGCAAAAAAGAAATTAAATTGGCAGCCCAAGATAACCTTTAAAGAATTAGTCAAGCTAATGGTTGATGCAGATATGGAAAGGGTAAAGAAAGAGTATAACATAAGATGAGCGATTTTTGGAAGAATAAAAGGGTAATAGTTACAGGTGGTGCAGGATTCTTGGGAAAATATGTAGTTTCTGATCTCAAAGAGAGAGGATGTGAAAATATATTTATTCCAAGAAGCAAAGATTATAATTTGACAAGGGAGATTGATGTAGAAAGGCTTTATAAAGATTTTTCCACAGATATGGTTATCCATTTAGCGGCAATTGTTGGTGGGATTGGAGGAAATATGGAAAACCCAGGAAGATACTTTTATGATAATCTGGTAATGGGTGCGATGCTGATGGAATATGCAAGGAGAAATAATATTAAAAAATTTGTTGCCATTGGAACAATTTGTGCCTATCCAAAGTTTACCCCTGTCCCTTTCAAGGAAGAAAATCTATGGAATGGCTATCCCGAGGAGACAAATGCACCCTATGGCCTTGCCAAAAAGATGATGCTTGTTCAATCCCAGGCTTATAGAAAGCAATATGGGTTTAACTCAATATTTCTTCTTCCCGTAAATCTTTATGGACCAGGAGATAACTTTTCTCCAAAATCCTCCCATGTGATTCCTGCTTTAATAAAAAAGTGTGTCGATGCGATAGAAAATAAGGAAGATGAAATTGTTGTCTGGGGAACCGGAAGCCCAACCAGAGAGTTTTTCTATGTCAAGGATTGTGCGGAAGGGATATTATTAGCCGCTGAACACTATAACAAAAGCGAGCCTGTAAATTTAGGCTCGGGTATGGAAATATCCATTAGAGATTTAGCCAATCTAATTGCAAGGCTTACTGGATTTAAGGGTGAAATCATCTGGGATACTACAAAGCCAGATGGTCAGCCTAAAAGAAGGCTTGATACAACAAAGGCAGAGCAGGAATTTGGATTTAAGGCAAAGATGGATTTTGAGGAAGGATTAAAGAGGACAATAGAATGGTATAAGGAATGGAGAAAAAAGAGAGAATAAAATACTTTGATAAAA
>JBFLYE010000125.1 GCA_040756715.1 bacterium | reverse complement strand
CCTCAAAATGGCTAATAGAAGGAAGCTTTTTGCAAATAAGCAAGGATTCATAAATGCCGTGAGGGAAAAAGTAAAGGAGGTGAAAAAAGATGCGCTCTAGCTCTATTCTAAAAGAAGAGCGTAGAGGGTTCGGGAAATATTTACCGAGCAAATGAAGATAGAACTGATGCAGAATTGCTTGCCAAAACCCTTCTTATTCACAAGAATTTACCCTTATTAAGAACTAATGAAGAAAAGGCTAGTTTAAAAAAGCTGGCTAAGATAAGACGAAACATAGTTCTTCTCAAAAACCATTTCTAATCAACACTAATTGCCTTAAACTTACAGGAGGAATAGCAGAGACCACACCTTATGCATTTTTCCTGGTCTATTTTGTGAGCCTGTTTTCTTTCGCCCGATATTGCAGAGACTGGGCATTTTTTAGCACAGAGGGTGCATCCGGTGCAAAGATCAGCCATTATTGTGTAGGTAAGTAAAACCCTACAAACCTTTGCTGGGCATTTCTTTTCTTTTATATGTGCCTCATATTCGCTTCTAAAGTATTTTATGGTGGTTAAAACCGGGTTTGGCGCGGTTTTTCCTAATCCGCATAGGGCTGTATCTTTTATTGTTTGTGCAAGCTCGCAAAGAAATTCAATATCACCCTCTTGGCCTTTTCCTTCGGTAATTTCTTCTAAAATCTTAAGCATCATCTTTGTTCCCACCCTACAGGGTGTGCATTTTCCGCAACTTTCATCCTGGGTAAATTCCAAGAAAAACCTTGCCACATTCACCATACAATTTGTCTCATCCATAACCACCATTCCGCCAGAGCCCATAATTGCCCCGGTTTTGGTAATGGATTCATAGTCAACCGGGATATCCAATAATTCGCTGGGAATACAACCACCAGATGGACCACCTATTTGAACTGCCTTAAATTTCTTATTCTCCTTAATCCCTCCACCAATTTCGTAAATAATTGTTCTTAAGGGAATACCCATGGGAACCTCAACCAGACCAATATTGTTTATTGCCCCGGTTAGGGCAAAAACCTTTGTCCCTTTAGAGGTTTCTGTGCCTAAAGAGGCATATTGCTCTCCGCCCTGTAAGATAATTTGGCCAATATTTGCCAATGTCTCAACATTATTTAAAACCGAAGGCTTTCTCCATAGCCCTTTATGTGCGGGAAATGGAGGTCTTGGCCTTGGCATACCCCTTTTCCCCTCAATAGAGGTCATTAAGGCGGTTTCCTCACCACAGACAAATGCACCTGCACCTTGATAGATCTCAATGTCAAAGGAAAAGCCAGAGCCTAATATATCTTCGCCCAAAAGCCCCCTTTCCCTTGCCTGGTCAATAGCAATGTAGAGCCTTTTTATTGCCAAGGGATATTCTGCCCGGCAATAGATATATCCCTTGTGGGAACCAATTGCCTTTGCACCGATTACCATCCCCTCAAGCACCGCATGGGGGTCTGCCTCAAGCACAGACCTGTCCATAAATGCACCTGGGTCTCCCTCATCGCCATTGCAAATGATGTTATTTTCTAAATATCTCTGTAATCTCTCTTACCATTCTATCTGTAAGTTCTTCTAATGCTTCGCTTATAATAGTAGTAAAAGAAGAATCCGCTGTAAAAGAAGAAGCCCAAAGAATCATTCCACTTTTAGATTCTGTTAGTCTAATTGTTAATGCACAAACAGGCTTCGTTTGTATCTTTACTAATTCTTCAAGGCTTTTTATCTCATAGCTCGATGTTCCTATAAAAACATTAACATTTTCTATATTCTGCTTATTATAGCCATATTCTCCAATTACACCTTCAATGACAGCATCTGCTTCATCCTCTTTGGTTACTATTACAAATCCAGAAGAAAGTAGCTTAAATACCAAAAGGTTAGCAATATATTTTCCAGCATTTAATTGCTCAGTGGGTGCAGAAAATGGAGAAACCATTATCTTTTCAATCTTATAATTTTCTTTTACTGGATTTACATAACTTCTAGAGGAGTATTGAACACATCCGGATATGAATAAAATGACCAATAACAAAACAAACTTTTTCATCCTAATTAAGTATAAAAAGAATATTCATAAAAAGCAACAGATAGTTGTTATTACTCATATCTTAATGCCTCAACAGGGGTTAAATTAGATGCTTTTTTAGCTGGATAAACTCCGGAAGCTATCCCAACTGCTACAGAAAAGATAAAACCTATTATTATTCCCGATGTAGGAATTGTTAAAGGTATATTAAAAAAGGGGGTAATAAAAAAGCCAATAATTATTCCCATTGCAATTCCAGCAATACCACCAATTATACTTAATAGAACCGCTTCTGTTAAAAATTGGGTTAAAATATCTTTTTTTCTCGCACCAACTGCTAATCTTATCCCTATCTCTTTGGTTCTTTCTGTAACTGACACAAGCATTATATTCATTATCCCAATTCCTCCAACCAGTAAAGATATACTAGCAATACCAGTAATTACTAATGTGGCTAATCTAATTAGTCGCTGTGTAGCTTCTAATGTTTCTGTTAAGGAATGGAAAATAAATTTTGTATCTCTATGTTTCAAATTTAAGATTCTTTTTATTTCAGAAGAAGCATCTTTTATCACGGCTGGTGAAATAAGTTGAACATAAAGGGTTTGAGGTGGAAATGTTTTTCCTGTTTTTTGAAAAGTGGTAAATGGTAAATAGGCTATTCCCTCTTCATTCCTATTTAAATTAGCCTTTTTTTCTACCACGCCTATTACCTTGAAACTTTGCTGATTGATAAAAATCTTCCCTCCAACAGGAAAAGATAAACCAAAAATTTTTTTAGTATGTATTGAATTTTCTAAAACACAAACCCTATTTTTCATTTTTTCATCTAAAGAAGATATAAACCGTCCTTTTAAAAGTTTAAGGCGATGAATTTTATGATAAGATGGGCTTACTCCCTTTATAGTAAAGTACCCCTTTTTATTTAGGTGCCTCAAGGGAATTGATGATAAGCTTTCCTCAAAAGATACTGCTTTAACCTTGGAAGAGAGCTTTAAGTCTATTAAATCTTTTTTTGAAAAGCCTTCAATAAAAAAATTTCTGTTTTTAGACTCCGTGTTTATCCATAGCAAATCAGCTCCAATCTTTTCCATCTCAATTAAGATATTAATACGGTTACCTTCACCCAAAAAGGAAATAATTATAATAGATGCTATTCCTACTGCTATACCTATGATAGTT
>JBFLYE010000124.1:988-11748 GCA_040756715.1 bacterium | reverse complement strand
AAAATCACTCAGGAGGTGGAAAAATTTCCTGATATATTAGCAAGCCCAATCGCAGTAGATAAAGACTATGTCTGGTTTGCCACCTATAAAGGTGCTTATCGCTATGACAAGGCAAATGATACCTTTGAGCGTTTTGGGGAAGAGGTTGGTTTGGTAAATATTTATGCGGTAGCAGCAGATGAAAACTCTGTCTGGTTTGGAGGAGCTAATGGTGCTTATAGATATGATAAGATAAATAAAATTTGGAGGCATTATACCCCAGAAAATAGTAGGCTAGGAATTAGTTATATCGCCGAAATAGGAATAGATGCTGAGTCAGTTTGGTTCAGGGATGATTATAGTGCAACAAGGTATTACAAATATAGTGAGGATGGCAATAATATCCTCTTTAAGCAAGAGATTCCGATAAATATTGAAAAGGGCGAAACAAATAAACAAGAGATAGAGATTGGAACCCTTTCGGCAAAGGGGAAATTGTATCTGGAAGCCTCCTTAAGCTCATCCCTTTCCCAAAACATAGCCTTACCGGTTATTTACCCCTTCTACATCTTTCCCTCCGCAATTGAGCTTTTCCTTGCTCCAGATAAGAAGATATATTGGCCAGGTGAAATAATTACCATCTTTGGGACAGTGAGCAATAAGGGCACAGTTTCCGAAGAATTAAACTTAAACTTAATGTGCAATAATGAGCCGTTGTTTACCGCTTCATTTACCTTATCTCCCCAAGCAAGCTATTTGTTTGTGGCAACAAAAACCGCAGATTCGTCATTTATGCTTAAAGGGGAAGTAAAGGAGGTTAAAATTAGCGAAAGAATAATTGTTGAGCAACCAAGCCTTGATGTTTCTATAATCTCCTCTGAGGTTGTAGGAAGGGGAACACAAAGCCTTTCTATTTTATTTAAGAACAAGGGAAAAAGAAGGATAGACCTGGATTTTTCCCTTAATCTTCAAGGGCTAATCACAAAGGGAAGTATAAGCATTGAGGGAGGAGAAAGCAAGATAATAGAACAATGGTTTAGTATTTTAGAGGATGGGACAATTACCGTAGTTCTCTCGGGTGATGTGGTAGGAATCTGGACTAAGTTTGTAGAATTTGGGGAAAAAGTGGAACTTTCTCTAAATCCCGAGCCAGTATATCCTTACCCATTTATTGAGCTTCCCTTTGCTTTAGAAAATAAGGGGAAGATGGATTCGGAGTTTGAGGTTAGTTTTAAGCTTGAAAAAGAAGGCAATAAAAAAGCCTTTGGAAATAATTGGTGCAAAGCAGCAAAGATTATTATAGGCACAGAGGCACAGAGGCACAAAGGCACAAAGGAGGGAAAGAAGTCAAAGGTTAAAATTCAAGGGGATTCTGTTTTGCTCATCCAGCCATTCTTTGTGCAAGCAGGTAGTAAAATAGAAGGGACACTAGTCTATGAGCTTTCCACAGGAACATACAAGCTCTCTTATGATTACTTTAGAGGCACAGGAACAAGGCAATTTAAGGTAGCAAAGAATAATCTTGCCAGAATAGAGGATATGGTTTTAGGAAAAGAAAATGAAAAGATAAAGGTTGATGTTTTTGTTTCAAATCAAGGGGGAAATGATTTTATGGGAAATTTAGCCCTTTCTTCCTCATTCTTTAAACAAGAAAAGGCAATAGAGATAAAAAAGGCAGAGAAAGGAACCCATACATTTCTCTTAGAGCCAAATGTATCAAAAGGAACCTATACCATAATGGGAGAGGTTCTTTATAATGGAGAAGGTATTTTTAAAAGGGAGGAAATATTTTCTTTAACCCCTGATTTCAGATTAAAGGAGCTTGCTTATCCAGGGTTAATCGTGGGTGAAATTGCCACCCTTACCTTTACCATTGAAAACATTGGATTTGTTGAGGATAGGTGCGATTTTTCTTTTGCCCTTTTAGACCTCATTGATTTTAAGGATTCCTTGTTCCTCTCTTCTGATTGCGAAAAAACAATAATGATTCCATTCTCTATTCCCGATGACTTTGAGGATGGGACATTTACAGGAGAATTAAGGATAAATGAAAAGAGGATAGAGATTCCCTTAAATATTAGGGGAATAAAGATTGGACTTCTTGCCTATTTAGACAAAATCCTCTACAAATTGGATGACCCTGCTACCCTTACTTTAAGGATTACCAACTTAAGCAAAATGGGAAGCCTATCAATGTTTGCTAAGGTAAGACTAAATGGATATGAAGAAGAAAGGGCATTTTCTCTTTATGGAAGCAATACCCTTACCTTTACCTTTAAGGTAACAGGTTTTTCAGAAAAGCTCTTCTATGGCATCTATACAAAAGAAGGAAGGGCAATACACCTTAATTCATTATACCTTAACCAGGAAAACGAGGTTATTTCCCTCTGGACTGATCAGGATGTCTATAAAATGGGAGAAACGATGACCATCTATGCAAAGGCAAATATACCAGGCACACTTACCATCAATGGTCTGGATTATTCCAGAGAAGAATACATTACCCAAACATTCACCGATACCTTTGTTTTGCCCAAAAATCTCTTTTCAGGCACCTATTACCTTTACTATAGCCTAGGAACCTATACCTTTGAAAAGCCATTTGATGTTTATGGGAAAGAGACAAGGGTAATTAAAGAAGAATTGGATAGAAAAGTTTATAAGAAAAAAGATACAATGGAACTTAGACTTATCTTCCTTTCCAATTTCTCAGATAAAGCAAGGATAAAGGGATGGATGGAAGACCCAAAGGGAAATTATAGCGAGGTATTTTCTGAAAATCTTTCATTTCAGGAGGGAAGGAATGCATTTAATGTAAAGGCGCCATTTCAAACCCAATATTCGGGAATGCATAAGCTTGTTTATGGGATATACCTTAAAGAGTCGGGAGTCAGGAGTCAGGAGTCAGGAGTCAAAGGTAAAGGGTCAAGGGTCAGAGCTCAAGGATTGGGGATATTGGAGAATAATGATGAGGAATTGATTGCCTATGGATATTGTTTCTTTGATGTAGAGGAAAATCCCTTACACCATTTAAGGATAGAATGCCCAGATACAATTACAACCTATATTCCCTTTACCCTTTCCATATTCCTTGAGGATTTGGATAAAAACCCCGTATTACTCCCAGATTCTAGTATATTAACCACCTCGCTTGGCACAATAACAATCCCGGCAAATGCTACCTATACCCAGGGAAGCTTTACTATCTTAAATTCTTTCAATTATGGAATAGCTACCCTTAGTGTATCACTGGGAACATCTACCTTAGAGAGGCAAATCTTTGTCTTAATAAATCCAGAAAGAGAACAAGCCATAAGATATGGAAACCTAACCCTTAAGGTTAAAGGAGCAGAAAGGCCATTCTATTTTAAAATTGATGATGTAAGCACAATATCTCTTTTATCCTCCCTTCCTAATCACCTTGGGATTTGCTATTCAATAAGGGCTTTTGGGACACAAGGTGAGATTTTTAGCCCATTTTTAATCATTCCCGAAATTCAGCTTGGCTCAATCACAGAGAATTTAAGGCTATATGTATTTAAAGAGGATATTTGGAAAGAGATTCCCTCCTATGTTTTAGGCAATACAATCTATGGAACGCTAACCCATCTCTGCCTTTTAGCCCCAGGATGTTTCCTGCAAAAACAAAGCCTTGATGGTGTAATTGTCTTTCCCAATCCCGCAAGGGTATATCGTGGAGAAAAGAGGGTCTATTTTTCTAATCTTCCCAAGGAAAGCACAATAAAGATATTCAATATTGCCGGGGAGTTACTCGAAAGATTATCTGAGGAAAATAACGAAGCAATCTGGGATGTAAGAGATATTGCCTCAGGGGTTTATCTCTACCTTATCCAAGATGTATCCTCTAACAAAAGGATAGGAAAGATTGGCGTGATAAAATGAGAATTTTATTTCTCCTCCTTTTTCTTGCCAGAGGTTTGCAGGCAATAGAATATCAAAAGGCATTTACCTATCGTTTAAGGAAGGGTGATTTAAAAGCAGGGGAGGCAATAGAGCATCTTAAGAAACTTAATGTTAATTACCTTGTCTTGGTATTTGAGCTTAAAAGCGACAAAGACTCACCCATAATCTATAAAGATAAGCTAACCCCAGATGATTCTTCTTTGAAGGATATAATAAAAAAGGCACATTCATTGGGAATGAAGACAGTCTTAAAGCCGCACATTTTTACAGATGGTTGGTGTGCATATATAAAGTTTAAAAGTGAAGCTAGCTGGCAAAGATGGGAGGAATATTATAAATATTGGATCTGCCATTATGCAGACCTGGCTGAGGAGTGTAATGCAGAGGGATTTGTGGTGGGAGCAGAATTATGGAGAACATCCCAGAGGGAAGATATGTGGAGAAATATTATCGCCCTTGCCCGAGAGAGATTTTCTGGGTTTTTAACATATTCTGCCTATTATCCAGAGATCCAAAAGATAAGGTTCTGGGATGCATTGGATTATATAGGAATCTGTCCATATTTTTCCCTTTCGCAATCTTCTTGTCCAACCCTTGCCCAATTAAAGAAAAAGTGGGAATATTGGCTTAATCTCATAGAAAAATGGCAGAAGAAGATAGGAAAGCCTGTTTTGTTCACCGAGATTGGATTTCCCTCAATTGATGGGGCAAGCATTAAACCATGGGCATTAGAAGATAAGGCCAGGGTAGATTACGATGAGCAAGCCCTATGCTATGAGGCAACATTTCAGGCTACAAAAGAAAGGAGCTGGATTTATGGGATGTATTGGTGGCATTGGGAGGAAAAGGATGATCCCTCTGGATTTACCCCTTTTAAAAAGCCTGCTTGTAAGGTGATAGCAGATTGGTATAAATGTCTTCCTTAAAGCAATTATCAATTTTAGAGATTTTTTGCTTCCAAGATTTTCAACCCAGAAATAGCCCTTTCACATTCAGGGTCTGCCTCAAGGGCTTTTTTATACTCCTCTTTTGCCTCTTTGAACATCCCCTCCCTCTGATATGTTTGAGCCAGATTGCAATGGCTATCTACGGAATATGGGTTTAACTCAATTGCCTTTTTGTAATTTTCAATAACCTTATCCATAGAGCCTCCCTCAAGGTAATAGGATATGGCAAGCACCGTATATCCTATATCAGAATTTGGATTTACAAAGATAAGCCTCTTTGCTATATCCCTTGTCTTTGAAATCCAGATTTTTGTATCTTTTTCCTGTTGGGCTGCAGAAAGATAAAGGCTGTTTAGCTCCTGAAGGTATTGAACATCATAGGGGTATACCCTTAAAACATCCTCACAAGCCTTAATTACATCCTCCAAAGGCTTTTTATCCCTTATATCGTATACAACCCTATATAGCCTATCTGCCCGATATGGCTTGCTAAGAAAGAAAAGAAGAATCATTGTAATTATGGATATTAAAAAAACAAAGAAAATCTTGCTTTGGGGAATTCTCTTTAAAAAGGGCTTCTTTTGTTGTTTTGGTTTGTAAAAAATGGCAACTGAGCCGGTTAAAACCCAAAATAATAAAGATGTTGAATGGACACCAAAGGCAAATTGATTTGAGGCAATATAAGAAAGCCAGGATAAGCTAATTCCAGCGATGAGCCATTTATCTTGAAATGTAATCAGGGCCTTGATAGAAAGAAAAACAAAGACAAAAATAATCCAAAGATATGCCAATAACCCCAATATACCCCTTGTTGCTAAAATATCCAAAAATTCATTGTGTGTGCTTTCCGCTGTAGCATATACCCCTACTTTTCTTACCGTATCAAGTGTTCTATACTTTGGATATGAAATTGGCATTGTATCTGGACCTGTTCCAAATAATGGCTTTTTTAAAACATTCCTTAAAACATCCCTCCATATAGCAAGCCTTACTCCCGCAGAGCCCTTTATTTCAATTTGAGCATTAGCTGCCTTAGAAACCTCTCCAAAGAACCTTCCCATGATTGAATTAGAAGAAAAATTTGAAATAATGGTTATTATTGCAACAATTATGAGGCTTATCCAAAATTTTTTATTATTTTTTCTTAAAAATAGAAAGGCAACAATAAAGACAAGGTATGAAAAAATAAAGCCTAAGAATGGACCCCTGCTTTGCATCATAAATGATGCGAGGTAAATTATGGATGAGGCGATAAGGAAAAACCAACCTGCAATACCCTGATAATGAAAATAAAGACACAGGGTGATAAAGAATGACATAACCAGATAGGTAGCAGCAAAGATAGGGTTTCCCATAAAGGATATAACCCTTCCACCTCCCTCCCTCTCGGGAAAGAAAAAATCCATCCCTTGATATTGAAAAATTGCATATATTCCCGAAATTACCCCAATAATAGCAATTATTTTGATAATTTTCTTTAAATAGGAAATATTGCAAAGATGGATAACGGCCAAAGCAATGACAATGTAGCTTATCTGGGTAAGAAGCCCTTCATAGCTTTTGTAGAAGCCAAATAGGCTAATTATTGGAGCATCTGATGTGATGGTTGAGGTGATATTAACCAGGAGCCAAAGAACAATTGGAAAATTAAGGGGATTTTTGAAAAATTCACATTTTCCTTTTAAAACAATAAGAGAGAACCATAACCCAAGGATGATAAAGGCAAAAATCCAAAGCCCTGATGCCTTGCTTATATCATATATCCCAACAATGTTTTTGTCAAAATATAGAGAGACAACCACCAAAGAGCTTGCAATGGTAATCTTTATTGCCTTTTCTAAATAGCCTATTGCTTTCATTTTAAATTTAAATTTAGCCCAAAATCTCCCTTTGTGTTTATTTTAAAATCTAGGTTAACACAATGGAGGGCTTTCATTATAAGAAGCTCAACATAATCCTCTCCACCATTATATCCGGTAAGCTTAAATGAAAAATCTTCGCTTTTTCTTAAAAAAATAGATGAGGCTATAAAATCTTCTTTCTTTTCCAATATTTCCCAAAATAGGTCTATAGCGTATTTTTCCTCTTGAAACCCCATATTTAAAGAGGCATTAATCCTATCATTCTTATACCTTCCGTCAAAGATAAAGGAAAATCTCCCTTTTTTTGTAGAAAATAGAAACATTATATTATCAAATTCTTTATCTTTTAGCAAAAATTCTCCCTCAATGCTTCCCATTACATTAGAAAGAAATCCTTCTATGAGAAAAGGAATCCTATCTTCCTTATCTTCCCTTAGGTATCCAAGATCAAACTTTACATTCTTATTTTGAAGCCTTATATTGGAAAGGGATGAGAGAGAATAGCTACCCCCATCTTTTACTTTGAAATCAAAGGTTTGAAGAAACGGTATCCCTCCTATTTTAATTTGCTTTGAAATTCTTGGATTTATGGTAAAATTTTGGCTATAGATATCTTCTTTAACATTCTCTCCAGAAATATCAAGGCTTGCTACCACTCCTTTAATGTTTGTTCCTCTAAAGAATAAATTTCCTTTTGGAATATATTTTGTTTTTTTTGAGAAATAATCATCTTCCTCAAAAACAATCCTTCCTAAAGAAGAAGAGCCGCTTTTCTCTAACATAAAATAGCTCTTTGTCTTGTCTTTTATCTCACCCTTAAGATAATCGTAGGATACAAGGCGATCAAAAGATTTTTCTATTCTTATGCATCCATCTTTTTTTTTATAAAAGGAATCCAAAACATACCTTTCTTTACTAGAATAACCAAGAAATGATTGGCTCTCTATCCCAAATCCAGCCCCCTTTTTTTGATAATAATCAAGAAGAAATCCTATTTGTTTTTCTTTTAAAGAATAATTATACCTTGTCTTTACAAAAATGCCAAGAGAATCAGACCTTCCAATGCCAATGCTATAGGGAGAATCTTTAGCTTTCAACGGATAGGAATAGAATGGGATATAGAAAATAGGAAAATTCCCTATCCTTAAGGTAATATTGGATGCCCTTACAATCTTTGGACCTATTGTAATATTCTTTGAGCTAAGGCGATAATGAGGGTTTCTATTAGGGCAGGTGCTAAACCAACCATTTTCTATGGTTATTCTATTCTTCTCTTTCTTTATTTTTTTTCCAAAGAATTGAAAGTTTTCTGTAGAGAGGTAACCAGAGAAACATAAAATTTCATCATCCTTTATTTCAATAGCATCTGAGGTTATTTTTATATCCTCAAAAACAAGGGTTGTCTTTGAGGATGCAGAAATTAAACCATCCCTATATTCAATCCTATCTCCTTCAATAAGAAGCTCTTTGGAAAAGATGGGTAAAGAAAGGAGGAGGAAGAAAAATATCACTTAATTGATAAGCTTAAGCATAGACCTTACTGCCTCTTGAATGCCAACCAGGGATGCTTTGGCAATAATTGAATGGCCAATATTGAGCTCTTCTATTTGGGAAATTTTGGCAATCCTTGTAACATTTTGGTAATTTAAGCCATGACCTGCATAGACAGAAAGACCTAGCTTTTTTCCTGCTTCTGCAGAAATTCTTATCCTCTCAAGCTCATCCTCTATTTCATCTTGACTTTTTGCATTTGCATACATCCCTGTATGAATTTCTATAGCATCTGCCTTGCATTTATTAGCTGCCTTTATCTGGTCAACCTCAGGATCAACAAAGAGTGATACACTTATTCCACTCTCCTTAAGAATAGAAATTAATGGCTTGATAAAATCAGCTCCAGAAATAACATCAAGGCCTCCCTCTGTGGTAAGCTCCTGCCTCCTCTCAGGAACAAGGGTTGTTTGGTCTGGCTTTAAGCTTCTTGCAAACTTTACCATTTCATCGGTTGCTGCCATCTCAAGATTAAGCTTTCCCCTTACAACCTCCCTTAAAATCCTGCAATCCCTCTCCTGAATATGCCTCCTATCCTCCCTGAGATGGACAACAATTCCATCTGCACCTGCCAATTCTGCTAATATTGCAGCAGCTACAGGATCTGGCTCAAAGCCCTTCCTTGCCTCCCTAAGGGTTGCAATATGGTCTACATTTACACCAAGCTTTATCATTTCTTAAACCCTCCTAAAATAAAATTCCTCTTTTTCTCTCATTTCTTTTGAATGATTATAACCTAAAATATGAAGCAAGCCATGAATAAGGAGAACACTAATTTCGCTAATAAAAGAAATTCCATATTCAATTGCTTGTCTCTTTGCTGTATCTGTTGAGATGATAACTTCTCCTATAGATTCGCTTAATTGAAAAGATAAAACATCGGTTGGTTTATCCTTTCCTAAAAACCTTTTATTTAATTCTTTCATCTCATTATCATTTACAAAAACAATACTTAATTCGCCCCCCCTTCCTTCCTTCTTAAAAACCTCCTTTGCCATAGCCTTTATCCGCCTAATTGGAAGCCCCATTCTTTGTCGATTAGCTACATCAACCAATAGCCTTTGTTTCATCATTAAGGTCCTTTGCATGAAATAAGGTAGTAAGGATATTTATAAAGCTTTCCTCTATAATCTTTAGCTCCTTAATTGTAAGGGGTGCTTCAAGGAGCTCTTGAGAGAACATTTTTTCATCTATTACCCCTTTTACAATTTCTCTTATTGCCTCGGGTGATGGCTTTTCATATGCCCTTATTTTTTCATCAATTAAGGAGGCAAGCATAACAATGGCAGATTCCTTTGTATTTGGTAAAGGTCCAGGGTATCTTTCATCGCCAATCTTTGATGTTCCATGATGGGATTGGATTATCTCTATAATTTCAGAGGGAAGGTGCTTTATCTTTGCAATACTTACGCCCCTTTCAATATGGGATTTCAAAATAGCAGGGGATGGAATTTCCTTTTTCTCCTTCTGATTTTCAGGAAAGTATTCGGGATTGAAAATCTTTCCAATATCGTGATAGTAGCTTCCTGTCCTTGCAAGGATAGAATTTGCACCAATGCACAAAGCAGCATCCTCTGCCAGGGTTCCTGTAATAAGTGAATGGTGATATGTTCCAGGTGCTTCCAGAAACAGGTCTCTTAAAAGTGGAATATTAAGGTCAGAAAGCTCAAGGAGTTTAAAATTTGTAGAGAAGAAAAGCTCTAACATATAAAGGGCTCCAAGGGTTACAAAATAGACAATAATTGCATTAAGAAAAGAAAAGACAAGCTTTGCCCTTAACGGCTCTTCTAAAAGAAATAGGGCTAATAAGATATTACATAGAAAAATACCTAAACAAACCTTAATAAGAGAAGCCCTTTTTCTTGCTAAGGGGAGGAGGAATATAGAAAAAAGCCCACAGCTTAAGAAGAATAAGAGAACATTAAGCTTTAATCCAAACCCAAAAGAAATAAGAATGCTTAAAATAAATGTAAAAAATAGGGAAAGAAGGGATGAAGATAACAATGCCAGAAGAAGAGAAAAAGAGCAAAATGGAAGATACATCCAAAAATCTGACCTCCATATTGCAAGGCATTTTGCAAAGGCAATTATAAAAAGAGAAACAAAAGAAATGGCTAAAATTTTCTCTTCCTTTAGACCTTTTTGATATTTAAGAATAAAAGCAATGATGAAGGAAATGGACAAGATAAAGATGAGTATAAATCTATAAAGGCTTTCTTTACTTATGCCCTTTGAAATTTGGGCAATAGCCTTAAATTTTGCCTCAGTTAGTGCATCTATCGCCTCTCCTTCAGAAATTATTACATCCCCCTTTTTTACAAAAACCATTATTGGCTCTATCCCTTTCTTTTCATCCATCCTTTTTTTTGTTGCATCTTTGTCAAAATAGAGGTTTGGCATAATATAAGAGGATGCTATTTTCCAGGATAGAGAATCAATATTTGTAGGCTTTCTGGGAAGAATTTTTAGCTCCTTCAAACTAGAGCTTTTTATCTTA
>JBFLYE010000124.1:0-978 GCA_040756715.1 bacterium | reverse complement strand
ATTTTTTTCTCTATTACACCATCTGGAAGAATGCCTTTCTCAAGGCAAATATTCATCATATTCTTTGTCACCTCTTCTATCTCAATAAATACATTCTTAGTAGCCGATGCAATAAGCTTTATCTCTTGTGATGAAAGAGAAGGAAGGAGCTTTCCTATTTTTTCCTCTCTCCTTCCTCCTCCCTTTTCCCTTATCTCCTCTATCTTTGAAAAAAGCTTTGTAATATCCTCAAGCAATTTTAAAGAGGTCGTAAAATCAAGGGAGTAGGAAGGCAGGATTCTTGATTGTTCATCCTTTATTCTTTCTTCTGTTTTTTCTTTGTCTATTATGGAAAAATCAAATGGTGCTACATAGGTTTCCTTGCTGATTTCCCCTTTTTTTTGCCAATTTGGAATGCTTGCAGATGGGATAAGGAGAAAGAGGGACAAAATTATGCTTAAAGCTATCATTAAGAAGCGATAAACCCTTTTAATATCCATTAAGATGATTATACCTTTAAAAATTTAAGAAATCAAGTAAAAAAGTTAAAAAAGTCCAGATGGGTATAGACATACTTACCACCTTAAGGAAAGAAAAAATACAAAACAAAGGTATGTGTTTAGCTAATGCTTAATCTATCCTAATATGTTTAGCACGGCAACTTAGCAGAATCAGTATGTGTTTAGCTCCATTATAGTGTATATACCAACTTTTGGTTAAGATCATATTGTTAGCTAACGATACGTTGTATGATAATATTTTTTTCATCTTTTAGGTATTGAGCAGGGGTTTTATCTCCCAAACTCCTAAGCCTTTTATTTTGATTATAGTCATCAACAAACTCTAATAGCTTACTATTTATTACTCCCAAATTTATATTCGCTCATGTTTTAAACTTTGTACTTATAGTTAATTCCATAACGCTTTACAAAATGTATGTGTTTAGATAATCTTAAGGAAAACTTTATAAAATTATGAATTTTGAATGTTGAATTTTGA
>JBFLYE010000123.1 GCA_040756715.1 bacterium | reverse complement strand
CATATTCAAATACCTCCTTACAAACCTAGGAGACCTTTCAGTAAGACCAATCATATCATTAAGCACCAGGATTTGTCCATCGCAATGTATCCCAGAGCCAATACCAATCGTAGGAATTTTTAATGCTAGTGAATGAATTTTAAAACAGCTAAACACATATAGAGACTGGAATTGCTTTTATATTTGGTGTTATCCTTTTTGTAAGGTTTGATAAGACATTGCTAGGGCCTGTTTCAATTACAGAGGTTATACCCTCTTTTTCCATAAACCTTATTGTTTCATCCCACCTTACCCTTCCTGTTATTTGTTTTATAAGGTTTTCTCTTATAATCTCTGGGTCGTCTGTGCAAGAGGCAGATACATTTTGAATTAGCTTTATCTTTGGTGGCTTTATCTTACAATCCTTGAGGACAAGCCTCATTTGTTCCTCTGCTTCTTTCATCCAAGATGAGTGAAATGGGCCTGATGTTTTAAGCCTTATTGCCTTTCCTCCCTCTTTTATTATCGCCTCTTGGGCCTTTTGCAAATCTTTATCTAACCCGGAGATAACAATCTGTAAAGGAGAATTTATATTTGCTATCTCTACATTTGTTTCCTTGCAAATTCTTTCTATTTTCTCTAAACTTAAGCCAAGGGAGGCAATCATTCCACCCTTAATTTTAGAAGCTGCCTCCCTCATAAGGCTTGCCCTTTTATTGACAATCATTAAGGCTTCCTGAAAATCCAGGGATTCTGCTGCTGTTAGGGCTGTGTATTCACCTAAGGAATGACCCGCAACATATAGCGGGATTTGGGATTTGGGAAAAGAAAGGAAGGGGAGGGCTTTAAAATAGGCAATGCTTACAGTAAATATTGAGGTTTGAGCATATTCTGTATCATTTAATATATCATCTGGACCTTCAAATAAAAGCTTTGTCATATCATAGGAAAGAATATCTGATGCAGTATCAAAAATAGCCTTTACCTCGGAATGGTGATAGATTTCCTTCCCCATTCCAACATATTGTGAACCTTGTCCAGGAAAGATATATCCTACTTTCTTCATTTTTTTAATTTATTACCTTATTTCCAATTCTCTCTGGATAAGTTCTGCCCTTTCACGATCCCTTAGCGCAGGATTAGAAGCTCCTCCTATCGCTAGCTGAAGATGTGCGGGTTGGGTAAAAACAAGAAGCCTATTTAACCGCTCTGTTGGAATACTTGGAAGGAAGCCTAAATGTATTCCAAGCCTGATAATGGATAAAAGCTCCATTGCCTCACGGGACGGAATAAGCTTTGCATTGACAAGAAGACCATAAGCCCTTTTAAACCTATCCTCTATCTGAATCCCTCCCCTTGTTCTCAAAAGCTCCCTTTCTTCCTTCTCATAGTCTATAATTTGGCGGATAACCTTAATGAGGGCTTCAATAAGCTCCTCCTCTTTTTTCCCAAGGGTTATCTGATTTGAAACCTGAAATAAATCTCCAAATGTCTCGGATTTTTCTCCATAAAAGCCCCGAGAGACCATTCCAACCTTTGAGAGGAATGGAATTATTTTTTCAATCTTATTACTTAAGGATAATGCAGGGAGATGAAGCATTATAGATGCCCTCATCCCTGTTCCCACATTGGTTGGGCAGGCTGTAAGATAGCCAAAATCAAAGGAAAATGCAAATGGAAGGATGGCTGATAGCTCCTCTTCAACCTTTGCAATTATCTGCCAACTGTCTACTAAGTTAAGTCCACTTGATAAAACCTGCATCCTCAAATGGTCTTCTTCATTTATCATAATTGATATTATCTCCCTCTCGCTTACAATAACGCTTCCAAGTTTAGAATTAGTGTGTTCTGGTGAAACAAGATGCCTTTCTACAAGGAATTGTTTTTGAAGGGGAATTAGGTCATTTTGTCTTATTATATCAGCATTTTTAAGCGAGGGAATACGAGAGATAGCCTCCTCTATCATTTTTGTTACCTTCTCAAGGTCATTCATCGGAGCCCAATGGGCAAATGGTATATCCTTTATATTTCTTGCTAGCCGAATCCTAGAGCTTATGGCTATATCAGCCTCCTCTCCCTTTGCATTGAGCCATTCTGGCGATGTTTTAATATAGTTTTCTAACATTTTAACAATCACGAACCCCGAATCATTGTTCTAACGCTTTAATCATATCCCGAAGCCTTGCTGCTTCCTCATAATTCTCAGTAGATATAGCCTTCTTAAGCTCATCTTTTAAGATTTTAAGTTTTTTCTCCTTTTGTGCTATCTTTTCAAAACCAAAAGGATGTCTTCCAATATGAACCGTGTTCCCATGTATTTGCTTTAAGAGGGAAAGAAGGGGTTGTTTAAATGCCTCAAAGCAATCAGAGCATCCAAGCCTTCCTCCTTTCTGGAATTCAGATAGCCCCATTCCGCACCCTGTACATCGCATTTCTTCTGCAATTGCCCCTTTTTCTTCTTTAAATATATTTGAAAAAAATTCAAGTAGGTTTGGAAATGGTTGGGAAATGCTAGATAAACCAAACCCTTTTTCCTCTGCGCATTCCTCACAAAGGTGAATGCTCGTGGTTTGATTATTTATTACCTGCTTAAAATGAATGCTTGCCTCTTTTATACCACAGATATCACAAACCATAACTTAAAAGTCTTAGAGTCTAGGAGTCCAAGAGTCTTAGAGTCTAGGAGTCCAAGGGTCTTAGAG
>JBFLYE010000122.1 GCA_040756715.1 bacterium | reverse complement strand
GTTAAAATTTATTGAGCCGGTTAGAACAAGGTTTAGAAAGAGCCAGAAAGAGCCTACAATAACAGGAAGAAAAACAGGAAATATCTGGGCAATCGAGGGTTTTTCATTTTTTGGCAGGATTATCTGGTTAAGCAAAATAAGAAAAGAAGCAAGGCAGGAAAAGATAAACCCCTCAGGCCTTGCAATGGACATACAGGAAGCAAAAATAGAAAACAAAAGAAAATTTTTCTTTTCACAAGCCTTCAAAAACCCAAAGAGGGAAGAAAGAATGGTCATTCCTAAAAGCCCAGTATCCATTCCAGAAAAGCAGGCCCATAAAAATGGCCCATTTAAAATAACCATCAGGCTTGCAATCACACCAACCACAGGGGAAACAAGCCTTTTTCCTATAAGATAAGTAAAGATGCCGGATAGAATAAGGATAATCAGGGAGAGAAACAAAGACCAATAGATTATATTCATTCCGGAAAACCCTAAAACAAAGCCAAAAGCTAGAAGGATTTGCCAAAGGAGGCTTGTAACGCCTGTGGTTGCCTGGTCTTCTAGGTTGTATTTTAAGAAATGTCCATCTGCCATATTTTGGGCATATTGGAAGAATATGAATGGGTCATCCAAAGGAAGGGAGATGTTTCCTTCACAATAATATTTCCCCATCCAAACATAGAAGCCTATATATAAAATAGATATAAGAATAATAAAGGGAAATATAAGGAGGCCTAAATCCTTTTTCTTCTTTGCCATTTTTTTGGTATTATAGAGATTTTACAATTGCCTTGTCAAGTAAGGGGTAGCTGAAACCTACCCATATCTTTTATAGAAAAATGGTATGTGTTTAGCTCCATTATAGTGTATATACCAACTTTTGGTTAAGATCATATCCTTTTTGTTTTTAAGGTAGTCAAAACAGAGGTAATCACTTCAATAGATTCTGGTTCCTTTTTCATTCCTCAAGCTTCCTATTATCTTACGGATTACTACCTGTTCCCTCAATCCCCTTTCTGCTCGGTTATTGGTTGGTTCTACCTTATACTTTAATTATAGTTAATTCCATATAATTATAGTTAATTCCATAACGCTTTACAAAATGTATGTGTTTAGATAATCTTAAGGAAAACTTTATAAAATTATGAATTTTGAATGTTGAATTTTGAATTAAAAGGGAAAAAATTTTATAAAACTTAAACCTTCAATTCAAAATTCAAAATTTAGAATTCAAAATTTCTTAAAAGGTGGATGAATTTTTAACAGATAAACACAACCCTATCTATTTTTGCACTAAGTAATGGAAGATACTATAAGAATGCTATTCCTGTATAATCTTTCCCTTTGTTCGGGTGGGCTATGTGCATTCCCCTCGGTTAGTGATTGGTAGATACGAGACAATGCTTCTTTTAAGGCAATTCCTTCTTTTCAATGTTACCTTGGCAGAGCTTCAAGGAGGGGTTTATTCTAGCAATAATTCCGAAAAGGCAAGGCAAGGATTAAAAGACTTTCTCTCCTTTGTTAAAATTCTTCCCATAAATGAGGAAATATGTGAGCATTACGGAAGAGAATATGCACAGCTTAGAAAAACAGGTCAGCTTATTGGAGGCTTTGACCTTTTGATTGCCGTAATTTATATATAACCTTATCCTCCTATTTTTAAATTTTTTTTACATCACCCCCTTAAACAAAAAAAGCACCCTTCTCGCTTTTTGCGACAAAGATGCTTTTTGCTTTATTTTACAAAAATACCTAAAGGTGTTCTGCATCCTCTCTGTATATCAACAAACCCTTTATTTTCATCTTACCAATTCTTTTGTAGCGACTGCGTTATTCACAAGATAAAACCTTCATCTTATCTTCTCAATAAAGTCTTTTGTTGCCTTCAAATACTCCTTGACTGCCTGGGTATCATAAATAAGCCCTTGGTAATATCCTGCAATATGTAAGCCATCATAAAGCTTCTCAAATTCCTTCATCAACTTTCCATTATGAACAGCTAGATGTTTCCTCAATGCCTCCCTATAAGCATCTATTGATTTTGGAAGTTCCTTTTTTGTAAAACCCTTTTTTTCTACAAGATACCCTTTTATTGCCTCAAGGATAGAAAGATAGGCAACTCCAAAGGCTTCCCTAACAGGCTTAATATCTGTATAGGTATTATTCTCAATTGGAATAGACCTTAAAATCTCCTTTGCATTGTTTAAATACCTTAATGACTCTTTCATCAAAGAAACTCTAAACAACAAAGACCTTTTTGTCAAGCGTTTTTGAAACCTGTGTTATCATTCTCATCCAAAATGGCTATCTTTAAGCTTTATCCCGCCAATATCAATGCTTAAGTTTCATAGCTATAAGAGCTCAACAACCCCCTTTGTAAAATTGATTTTGAGCTCATAATCGCTCAATAACTTTATTCCAATCAGAATGTCCTTACCCCCTCCAATTAAAGCTATTACCTCCTTTGTCTTGTCACACCATTTTAAAAAAATAGGGGCAATACTCACTTTTGTTATGCTTCCATCAGCAAGCATAATAGGTTCTACCCCTGATATCTCAAGATTGAGTTCCTCAGCAAATTTTACTGGTAGGTAGATTTCCTCTGTAAATCCGGTGTCAATAACACAAGAAAAATCCTTTCCTATTTTCTCAATATCAAATAGGGTTACCTCTACCCTTGGGGTTAGGGTCTCATCAAGGTATCCTCTCAAAAACCCTTCCTCCGTAGCATCGCTGCCGTCTCATACCCTATCTTTACAAGATAAAAAAGCTTATCCGGGTAATTCTCTTTTGCCTTCTTTAGTGTCTCCAAAGAGTTCTCCCCAATATATGCCTTCTCTGAGTCAGGTTCAATAGCCGCATATTTACCCTTTAGTTTCTCCTCAAGCCACTTCTTCTGAAACTTGTGATAAACTTCATCGCCTTTCTTCATAACCTTTTCTAATTCTTCAGATCTTTCCATTTTTTTAACCCTCCTATTCTCCAACTTATTTAAATAATCGCAAGTTTTCCTATTCTAAATTTATCAGATATCTAAACTCTATATAAACATTTTAAGCTTGGAAAGGAATAGATGTCAACTTATGCGGAATCTACAATCCTGCTGGATGTTGTTCTCTCCATCCAAAATGGCTATCTTTAAGCTTTATCCCGCCAATGTCAATGCTTAAGTTTCATATATATAATGTTATACAATCTAACCATTATTTGGCAAGGGGTTTGTTAGGCAGAATATTACTTTGGAGCTTGGATTAGCTCAGCCCTTAATGAATCTATCCTTTCTTTGGGAATAAATTCTTTTTCTCAATCCTTTAAGCCATCCATTGATACCCTTATCTTGTATGGCTTTTGTAAGGCTAGCTCATCGAGGATAATGGGTGTTGTTCCTTTGAATGTATTGTCCAGATAAACCTTTGCACCGGATGGATTTGAATAGAGGATAAGCTTGGATAAACGGCTTTCAGAAGGGGGTAATTTAGGAGCTTCCTCTGTTTTAGGAATCCCTTTTGCTTTAGTTTCTACTTTCTTAACCCTGGGTTTTTCCCTTTTTTCTTTACCAAAGCCAATCTTTAATGAAAGATAATGGCTATCTTGAAGGAGCTTACGGGGAATATAGGCATAATCAAGCTTAATCTCTTTAAATCCTATCCCTAGCCCTCCACTTATTCCTGAGCCATCATCTGCACCTGAGGCATATCCTGCCCTAAGGCATAGATTGTTGATTAGCCAAAACTCTCCACCCAGATTTATCCCTAGACCGCTATCAGCTGGTTTATTTATATCCAAAGCAAGGTTTGCCCTATTTATTTTATAGCCCACTCCTGCCTTAATATTAAAAGGTTGTTTATCTTCCTTCTCAACAAACTTTATTTTTCCTCCTATGTTTTGAAGGACAAAACCAAGCTTTAAATCCTTAATTGGGGTGTTGCAAAGTATTCCAAAATCCCCTCCCAAGCCCTTGGCAGAGAATTTGTCAATCCTTTGAGCAATATAGCGAAGGTTAAACCCACAAGAAAGGGAATTGGTAATGTTTTTTCCATATGAGCCGGTAAGGCTATAATCACAGGCATCAAAGTAAGAGCCATCACCAGTGGGGTTTGAGATGGTAGTCCTTTTTATCCGAGAGGAATTGAGCAAGGAAAGGGCAATTCCTATTCCTTGATTTCCAAGAGGCATAACCCCTGCCAGATACTCATAATTTACCTCATTAAGATAGCGGCTATGCATAAATCCGATCCCTTTTTTCTCTATCTTTCCAAGCCCAGCGGGATTGTAGCATATGCTATCAACATCATCCGAAAGGGCACAATATGCACCAGCCATTCCACTTGCCCTTGCACTAACCCCAATATTATTTAGAAATTGTGCCCCGGATACCCCGGCGTTTTCATCAATTCCATAGCCTGAAAATGCTATTAAGCCAATTACTAAAAGCAATTTCATTTTCATTTCACAATGGCAATCCTACCCGTTGCCTTCTCTTTTTTGTTATTTGTAATTACATAGATGTATATCCCACTTGACAGTTCTTTATTATTTTGATTTCTCGCATCCCATTGCCAGATTCCTTGATTTGTAAGCATAACCTCCCTTACCAACCTACCCGCTAGATTGAATATCCTAATCTCTGCATTTTCGGTCAATCCCTTAAAGGTAATCCCCGAATCCGCTGAGCCATTATAGGGAATGCCATTATCCTTGTCATTGTCATAAGGGACAAATGGGTTGGGGTAGACAGAGATGTTTTTTAGATTCTCGGCAGTAAGGGCCTGTTGGCTTGTCCCAGCTAATGCAATTATGGAAAGGTGATTAAATGTTCCAGAGATTGTTTTGGTTATTGTAGATAGGCTACAAGATATGGTTCCTCCAACATCTCCCTCATCTGACAGGATATAAAAGAGCAATGTATTCTCGTCTATGTTTCCAAGTAATTCCTTTTTATATTGTATCTCAATATAGATGGGATTAGTTAAGGTTCCAGAGAGCTTGTTACCCAAGGTATCATAGGCATTAAGAACAACACCAATTCCAACATTTCCCTTTAGCTTGCTTAATTTATCCACGCTTGCAGCCTTCGGTGGAATAAAGACAAGGGTATTTGCCTCTGTTCCTATTCTAATTGTTGCTGTTCCCCAGAAAACAGATAGGGTGGCCGTTAAAGTATTTACTTTATCTACAAGCCTTCCAACAATGATACTTGTCCAGCTACCCTTTGCCTGGCTTATAACACTAATTGTCCCAAAGCCAATAGATGATGCATAAAAAATGGTGCTTGTTCCAAAGCTATTAGACAATGTTCCAATGTTTCCCTCAATGCTCCATGTTCCCTCCACATATTCTGTCCCTTCTTGATTCAGGGAATACAGGGTTGTTGTTGCTGATATACCCAATGCCCTTTTGTCTGTATTTATCCTTAATCCTTCAAGAATAATACTTATCTCTGCATCAGGAGATAATGGCTCAGCCTCAAAGTTACCTACTGCATCCATTGAGCGAGAATAGAATTTATAGCTATGGCCATATTTACCCTGATAGGTGAAAGAACCAGAAAATGTAGAGAGGGGGCTATCAAATGTCTTTGTGAATATGGGGGCATAAGATGCACCATTGTCAGAAATATAGACTACAAGGTTTTTTACCCCAGAATGGGCATCGCTTCCAGAATAATTTACTGAAAATGTAGTTCTTGTCTGGGTTAAGGGAAGCGAAGCAATGCTACTTGCTGGGAAACTTGCATCAACTGTATTAAGCACCTCTTTTGTGTCTATTGGAGGATTGATATCAAATATAATGCCAGCCTTGTTTTTTATCTGTGTTTCAGATGATAGATCTGATTTAGGCTTAATGCTAAAGCTTACCCATCCTTCGCCATTTGGGGAATATGAATTGGGAGGAAGAAGGTCGGTTAAGCTTCCATTTATATCTCTTGCCTCCAGGATAAAACGGGTAAGTCCTGTTGGTGTAGATGAGGCATAAATACAAAGCTTACAAGTATCTGTCTCTGGTGCAGGACCTGTCCAGGTGCCTGGTGAAAAGATTGTTGATGTTGAGATTATGCTATCTTCTGGAATATCAATAACCTTTCCTCCTATACAAACATCATCAAAAACCAATGTTGCCAAATCCAGGTTAGAATCCAATTGGTCTGTAATCTCAATCCTTCTGGCATAGGTTGTGGCTGTTGGAATGGCGTTTTCAAAGAATATTGTGTAATGTAATGTTTGTTCTGGAAGTATCCATTGGCTTGCAGGACCTTCCTTATCATTCGGATCCCACGCTGCAACCCTACTTAACAATTTGGTTATCTCCTGCCACATTCCCCCAGATATCCCAAGTTTTTTATCAATTTCCAATGCAAAATCAAGAACCATAACTCCCTTTGAAACCTTTCCCACTGTCTCCGGTGTAATCCCTATCTTTGCATATAAACCTTGTAGGTTAGAAGTTACTTCTTTTGCTTTTGTTGGATCAACCCCAGATTGATACAAACGAAATGCAATATCATCGGGATTTTTTACAATACTTTCACTAAATTTTACTATACCCTCTTGGGCCCAACTAGCCCAACCTGTAATTTCCTCCACTGTTTTATCCAGAGCTTCATGAGAGGTTTTATAAAGCGCCTGCCAAAGGTCAGTATCTGCCGGGTCTGCTATCTCTTCTGCTGTAGTCTTAAGGGTCTGGGCAATACAATGCTTAATATATAGTTAATTCCATAACGCTTTACAAAATGTATGTGTTTAGATAATCTTAAGGAAAACTTTATAAAATTATGAATTTTGAATGTTGAATTTTGAATTAAAAGGGAAAAAATTTTATAAAACTTAAACCTTCAATTCAAAATTCAAAATTTAGAATTCAAAATTTTATAAAACTTAACCTTTTTCAATTCAAAATTCAAAATTTAGAATTCAAAATTTCTTAAATACTATTTTTGCACTAAGTAATGGAAGATACTATAAGTAGTTGCAACAATCCCACCAACTATTTTCGCTCCTGCTACCAAAACAGGAACAATAGCAACTTGGACTTCATGCTCTTGGGAAGATAGGGTTAAAGGCGCATAAATTACTGCTTTAAATACGAATGTTTCAGAAGGTCTAATTCTTGGAATCCAGAATATATCAGATTGGTCAAGGAATGTTGTTATACTTCCATCTGGAATACCTTGCCAATCTTCTGGATATAGAGCTTTTCCCTCCTCAATATTTTTTAGAAGGCTATCCCTATCCCAGACAATATACCCACCTTTTGTCTCAACCCTCTTAAGCAAAAATCCAGTGGGAATTGTAAGCCTAACATATACATTTTCTGCATCAATATTTCCAGAATTTCCTACATCTATCCAATATAATTGCTCTTGTCCAACCCTTATCTCTTGCCTTCCTATAACATTTGTCCAAAGCTTTGGCTCACCGCCTTGCTCAATGGTAAATGCATTTTGTAGTATCAGGTTCTGACCCAAATTTACAACAACCACATTCCAGACACCAGGGGTTTTGGCAGTAAGGTCAAATGTGGCAAGGAGGGAGCTCTCTGAATAGTATGTCATTGTTCCAATAATATCGGGATAGCCTATCCTTGTCAGCTTTAAAATTGCATCATTCACAAACCCCCTTCCTGTTATCTTTATTGTAACATCGCCTGTATTTCCCCCTTTGTTTGGAGCTATGCTTGATATTTGAGGCTCTACTGCCCCTTGATACTCATAAGCACCCATATCAACAATACCGTTGAATATCCTTATCTTGCCATCCTTATCAGTTGAAGAGATAGAGGGTGCGGTATTCAAACCAGCATCTATGCAGGGAGAATTAGCTTTAAGATGAAAATCATCTCCTCCTATAAATTGGGAATTTTGTTGTATGTCCTTTAATCCAGTAGAGCAACCAAAATAATTCCTGTTTCCACCATATCCATTTCCGAAGACACAGTTATATTAATGACAGGGTTGCCTCCTGAATTATAGATGCCATAATAACCAGAGCTTGTTGTCCCATTTTCTGCTACAATGTTGTTGGTAATGGTTGGGAAGGAAGAACTTTCGCAGTCAATGCCGTGATTGTTATTCCCAAATATGGTATTGTTTGTAATGATTGGGAAAGAATTATTGTAGCAGTCTATGCCAGAATTGGTATTTCCAAAGATTATATTGTTGACAAGTCATTTTCGCCACTAAATTTGAAAATTGGCTCTAATACTAAATCTAAGGCCCAATTTTTTCGGCACTACATATTTTGCACTTGACAAAAAATTACCTAATATTCTCTATTTTACTTAAAAAAT
>JBFLYE010000121.1 GCA_040756715.1 bacterium | reverse complement strand
ATAATTTTATAAAGTTTTCCTTAAGATTATCTAAACACATACATTTTGTAAAGCGTTATGGAATTAACTATAAGTCATCTGGGTTTAGATTTCCCTTGTTATATGCATCATATGCCTCCCTTATTTTATAATCCTTGATATAATTAAACCCAGCTTTTAATCCTTCATAAATTAAGGGAGAGGCACCAGAGATCCCCAAAGACCACCTTTCGTCTTCGGTTAATTCCTTACCAAAGAATATCCCTTCTCTTCCTGTTATTGCGGTTGCTATTTGGTAGCCAGAGAGGAGGTATTTTAATTGGGCATTGTTTAGCTTCCCTATGCCTGGGTTTCCAAGGGAATTAAAGGCATTGATTCCTGCCACAAATCTGCTTGCTCCGTTTATATGCTCCCTTTCCTCTGTGAATGGGTCATCGCCAGAGACAGCAATGTATGAATACGAAAAGCGTTTGTATAATTTACCACTATGTTTATATTCCTTGATAGGCTTGCTGCCTTTCCAAGGTCTACTCCCTTTACACCAGAAAGTCCACCAAATCCTCCCAAGAAACCAACCCACCTATTTGCCTTAGAAAGCTCTTGGCCTGTTATCATATCTATTCCCATAAAGGAAGAGATAAGGGAATATAGCTGACCAACCCCTGGGATAAAGGAAATTATACTAGAGATAAACTGGGTTAGTCTATTTATTTTCTGGACATTCTGGGAGTAATAATTTATCCTTGCCACCCCATTATCGGTGGGAATCTTCTCAAGTTCTGCATCAGGAAGGGTTTGAATATCAGAGATATTGTATCCATAGGCTTGTAAGGTAACACTTCCGGAAGGGAAATACCTCTTTCTCCCATCAGAAACAAGCCATAAGGAATCCCCAGAGCCTTTAACCAGCTTTGGTTTTTCACCAATTGGACTTCCACTTTCCATAGATTTAAGTTCACTATCGCTAACCTTCTTAGGTACCCAGAGAAGCATAGCTTGCTCATCGGGAATTAGCCTCTTTCTTCCATTTTCAATCATATAATATTCATTAACACTTTCTTTATCTGGGTATTCTGAAAAAATCCCTTTATTTGGTGTTGCTACCTTCTTTGTCCCTTTGATAAATGCTCCATCGGGAAGGTCAATTTTAGGTAGAGGATCACCGGTTGGGAAACAATCAGCTGAGGCAGGATTTATCTTTATTTGAGAAGATGAAAGCTTGTTAAGTGTTTCAGGGTTGGTGACCTGCCTCTTTCTTCCTGCCTCAATCATAAAATAAGCATCAACCTTCTTTTCGTATCCTCTCTTATTAGGAGACAGGGGGTCATATACTTCCCGATACCCTGGGTTTAACCTACTATACTCTCCCCACCAATCTACAGCCTCACTTCTATCTGCCTTTACCCATGTTTTTCCTTTAATAAATGCTCCATCGGGAAGGTCAATTTTAGGTAGAGGATCACCGTTGGGAAACAATCAGCTGATATATCCTTCCTCACCCTTTCCATCACCATCTGCTTTAAAATCTCATTATTTACAATCTCCCTTTTTATCCCTAGATTTATCATATAGACCTTACCCTCTTGGGATCTAAGCAATGTCCGATTGGGATATTTTATCACAGGAATAGCCTCATCCTCTGGGATTTCCTGTAAAGAAGAAGAATTAACCGAGATAATCTTATCCTCCTTAAATCCCAAAGCCTCAAAGGTTATTTTATCGGGAATAAGTTTTCTCTGGCCCATCCTCATAAGATATAATTTTCCACTTTCATCCTTTAGGATTGTTCCATTTGGGTATTTAACAAGAGGAAGGCTTCCTCCTTCAGGGATGTTCACAAGGTCTTCATTAGAAACAGAAATAGCGGTTTTAAAATTATGCTTAAACCTTAATGCCCCTGCATCCTCAAGATTCTCTTGGCCTGGAATAGCATTTTGCTCATCAGAAAAGCTATCAAAGTTATTAGAGATGCCTTTATCATATTTTACCTGGGAGGTATCTTCTGCCTGGATTGTCTCATTATCTATCTTTATACAATCCACCACAAGGCTTCGGTCAGCAATCACATTATCTGATGACCAATAGGTGGTAAAAATCTTTTCCTTAAGTCCAAACCAGCTCTTTTCTCTCCTCTGTGAGGAATTCATTACTGTCTCAATATCCTGGTCATTGGGATAGACTACCTCTATCTTATGCTCTCCCTCAGAAAGGGGAACTGTGGTTGTATAATCCTTATATTCAGAACTAACAAACCATTCCTTTATTACCTCTCCATCTATTCTTAGTTGGATGATTGGATAAACATTATCATCAGCCTTTCCCTTTGCCCTTATGGTAATAGTATGGTCGGCAATGTTTAATCCCAATGCCTCATAGGTTGTCTGATCGGGAATCTCTATTTTGCTTCCATAACTCATTAGGTAAAGCTTGTGATCAACTCCTTTAACAATGCTTCCATTCTCATATTTAATGGGAGCAAGAGAGCCAAGGTCAGGGATAAGGTTAAACTCATCATTGCTTAAGCTTATCTCATCCTTATGGTCAAAGCCAAGAATATTAAATGTCTTCTCATCAGGGATAAGCCTTTTCCCTCCTCCCATCATTACATAGACCCTATCATCCCTTTTTATCAAAGTTCCATCCTCGTATTTATTGCTAAATAATATTTGAAGGTCTAATTGCTCTATCCGGTTGTTTAAATCAAAATCAAGGTTTTTATATCCAGTCCCTGGGATTGGGATTTTTCCAAGCTTATCCTCCCAACCTACATCTTTGCTTGTCTTTAAATAGGCATCCCTTACTTTAGCATCAGGGATTAAAAGCCTGATGTCCTCTGTATCTATCTTTTTATCATGGTTGTAATCTTGGTGTTTATATCCTGGAATAACCATAGGCTCCCAATAATATCTAGGTCTAACCCAACTCCATCGCCTAAACTAACCCCATCGTCTTCTTCTTAAAACCCATTCTACCCTATCTTCCCATCCAGGGTCTTTGTCTGTCTTTCCCAAATAAGCCTCTGTTTTCTCAATTATTCTCTTTTTTTGAGGAAATAGCCTTTTGATGTCCTTGGCATCAATCCTTCCATCCTTTTCAATATCCCATTGATTTATCCCCTTTTCAATTACCCTTATCTCCTCCCTATCCTCCCAGCCAGGAGAATCCTTTGTTTTTCCAAGGGCTTCTTGGAATAGCTTTATAAACCCTTTGTCTTGCAAGGTTCTTTTGTTGCTATTTAAAGAACCTGCCCCATTGATAATACTTACTGGGTTTGTTTGCATCCTAGCACCTCCAATTTTAAAGCTATAAGCTGTATAATTTAATCCTTAAGTTTTTTCATCATTTTGCCGATATATAATCCAAAAGGGGAAAAGAAAAGGTTTTGGTTGCAAACTCCCACTATCTTTTCCTCTTTTTATTTTATAATTAACTTTTTTTATATTATCGGCAATTTTTCAAAAAAACTTTAGCAAAATTTTTAAGTAGCTTATCCAATTATTGAAAAATCCTTTTAAATTTTGTTAGAATATAGGTGAGGTGATAATTATGCCAGAATATCTAGTTCCACTGACAATTGAACCCCTGAAGGAGGGTGAATATTTAGCAACAAGCCCTCTTTTACAAGGTCTTGTTGCCCAGGGTAGAACAATATCTGAAACATTAGAAATTGCAGAAGATGTAGCAAGAAAACTTATTGAATCATATATTGAGCACAATGACCCTTTGCCGGCAGAACTTACCCTTGTATCAAATGAGAAATTCAAATTAGAAACCAAAATCCCCCTGCCGGTGGAAATATGATTAGCCTGCCCTCCTGTAAGCCGATTGATGTTATTCGCAAAATTAGAAAGGCAGGCTTTATCTTTGATAGACATGCAAAAGGAAGCCATGAAATATGGTATAATCCACGAACTCATCGTAGAACAACCATTCCTAACCATCCAGGAAAGGATATAGCAAAGGCAACCCTTTGTGCTATTATTGAACAAGCAGGCCTGACGGTTGATGAATTTCTTAACCTTTAATTTACATTGGCAAATTTTTAAAAAAACTTTAGAGAAATTTTTGGAAAGGGTGACTACAATAAAAGAAAATACCAGGAGGGATAAAAGACAACCTTTTTACCTTTTAGGTGGGTCTTCTTGAATCTGCCTTGATAGACAACAAAACCTTTGGATAGATTTAGCTTCTCCATCAGATAGATTAAGCTCTTTGGAACCTCTTCGCTTTCTGAATTCTTAACCTCTATGGGGATAATCTCTTCCTTGTCAACAATGATATCTACCTCATGGAATTGATCTCGCCAGAAATAGATGTTTCCTTTAAAGCTTGGAAAGAGAGAGGAAGAAATAGCGCTTTCAAGGATTTGGTCTTTGTTTGCCCCAAACAGGTTACCAAGGCTAGGGTCAATTATGTGACCCTTTGGGTTCGAACGCAACCTCTTCTTTAGAGAGCTACTAAACTTTGGCAGACGAAAGTAGAGCAATGAGCGTTCTAAATAGGAAATATACCTTTCTACCACAACCCTTGAAATACCTAGTGTCTGCGAAAGGGTAGTTAGATTTAACACAGAACTGGTATTCTTTCCCAGATAATAGAATAATCTTTCAAGAGAGGATGGTTCCCGGAGCTTATACATTTCAACCAAATCCCTAAAGATTACCTTATCCAATATCTCATCTTTAAGAAGCCTTGGAAACATCTCCTCCTCTTCTTCATATAGATGGGGAAAACCCCCTTTTTGTAAGAAGCTTCTGAAAAGAATCTTTATTTCCTCAATAAAAGGCGAAAGGGATAAAGGGAAAGAATTAGGGAAGCCTTCTTTTTGTATATGCTCTTTTAGGTTGATTGAAGGGGCAAAAAGCCCAATATATTCCCGAAAGGAGAATGGGAAAAGCATTTCTTCTATTGTCCTACCCGCTAAGGAATCAACCTTTTGGGTTAAAAGGGATATTGAAGAGCCTGAAATAAAGAATTTTATTGGGAATTTCCTGTCAATATAGAGCTTTACGGTCAATTCCCAATCCTTTAAGAATTGTGCCTCATCAAGGAAGAGATAAGACCTTCCTTGATTAAACCTTTTACCCCTGTATTCTTCATAGACCCTAAGGATTTCCTCAAGGGGGATTTTTAAAAGAGGGTCATCAAACGAGATATAACAGATATCTTTTGGATTTATTCTATCTTTTATAAGCTTATCTACTAATTGATAAAAGAGGGTTGTTTTTCCAACCCTGCGGGGTCCTTTTAGAAGAATTGCCCTCTTTAAAGGAAGATAGGATAAAAATCTAGAAAAGATCTCTCGTTTGAATTCGGGTAAAAATACCGCAGGAACTTTACCGGTCTGCCACCAGGGATTGTGAAATGAGAGTCGCTCGCAGAGAGAATATTTATTATTTATAAATGAATTTTACAATATTATTATAATTTTGTCAATTGTAATTTACAATAATATTTTTATAAGGGAAATGAGGAATAAAAATCCCTTCGTGCCTGGTCTATATCTGGCTTTGAAAGAGAGGAAAGAAAATCCTCTGCATCCTTTCTTGCTTCTTTTAAAATATCCCTTTGGGAGACAAAGAAGGGTATCTCTTTAGAAGAAACATACTTATTTTCCTCATTATAGAAATGCAGGTTAAGCAAAGGCTGGGTGGATAAACGATCAAGCATTTCTTTGTCTTTTTCTAGGAAAAACAAAGCCTCGGCTTTTATAGGGTCTTTTTTGGGATGATCAAATAATTCTAAATAAAGCCTGATTATAGGATAGGTGGGAAGCTTATAAAGCTCAAATCGATAAATTACAGAAAAAAATGGGATAGAAATGATATCCTCATTTTTGTATGTGTTTAGATAATCTTAAGGAAAACTTTATAAAATTATGAATTTTGAATGTTGAATTTTGAATTAAAAGGGAAAAAATTTTATAAAACTTAAACCTTCAATTCAAAATTCAAAATTTAGAA
>JBFLYE010000120.1 GCA_040756715.1 bacterium | reverse complement strand
AATTTAGAATTCAAAATTTCTTAAAAGGTGGATGAATTTTTAACAGATAAACACAACCCTATCTATTTTTGCACTAAGTAATGGAAGATACTATAATTACCCCCTTTTAAATTTTCTCTTAATTTTTTAAACATTTTTAAATATTTAGGTAGCCTTGAATAAACATCATCAGCATATTCCTCTTTGTAAAGATGGGCGGTTAAATTTCTATCGTCAATCATTCTTAACCAGGCTTCATCATAATCTATTAAGCTTAATTGAAAAGCAACCTTAAAACACTCCCTAGGTGAATAGCATTCTACCCTTTGATCTTTGGCAAAAACCTTAATTGATTTCCAGCTCAGATCAAAGCAAAGCTCAAATCTTTTAATTGCGGAATCCCTTGTAATCTCTGTTTTTTCTAATTTTAAAACCTCTTTTAATCTTTTAATCGCTTTTTCAAAATCTTTATAAATTACAAAATTCATCTAATATATTCAACAAATTTTAATGCCTCCTTTTTAAAATCATTTGAAACCCTTTTGAAATCAACAAATTCAAACCTATATAATGTTGGCAGCCTCTCTATATCTTCCTCAATTTTAAATTTTACCTCAATGGGAAGTTCTTTTGCTCCTTCAATACCAATATCAATATCCGAACGCAGGAAATTATCTCCCGAAACCCTTGAACCAAAGAAAAAAATCTTATAATCATCAAGGTTTAAATATTTACCAATAATTTCTAAAATTTCCCCTTTTAATCTTTTTTCCGAATAAAACTCAAGGTTCATTTTTTACTACCTCCTTCTCAAATGACCTTAAGCTTGGCTCAATAATTATTGGCTTTTTAATTTTATCTGCTATAACCTCTTGGGTTTTTAAGCCGTTTCCTGTAATACATATAACAATCTCCTCATCACTTGGAATTTTTCCCTGTTCAATCAATTTCTTGCAAACCGCCAGGGTTACACCACCCGCTGTTTCTGTAAATATCCCTTCTGTTTCTGCCAATAGCTTCATTGCCTCAACAATTTCATCATCTGTAGCAACCTCTCCATATCCACCCGATGTCTTTACAACATTATAGGCATAGTATCCATCAGCTGGGTTTCCAACTGCTAAGGATTTTGCGATTGTTTTTGGAATAACAGGCTTGATAAATGGCGAATCCTCCTTTATAGCAGAAACAATTGGGGAGCATCCTTCTGCCTGGGCAATATGTAGCCTTGTCCTAACATTAGAAATTAAACCAAGCATTTCAAACTCCTTTAATCCTTTGTAAATCTTGGTAATTAAAGAGCCAGAAGCAGCTGGGATAACAATATGCTTTGGTGCTTTCCACCCAAGCTGCTCCGCTATTTCATAGGCAATTGTCTTTGAACCCTCTGCATAGTATGGCCTTATATTGATATTTACAAATGCCCAATTGTATTTTGCTGAAATTTCATGACAAAGCCTATTCACCTGGTCATAATTTCCCTTTATTCCTACAAGAATTGGGTTATAGATTAAAGATGCTATCGCCTTGCCCATTTCAAGATCTGCGGGAATAAAGATATATGCAGAGAGATTTGCAGACCTTGCTTGAGCAGCAACAGAATTAGCAAGATTTCCCGTTGATACACAGGCAACGGTTTCAAATCCAAGCTCCTTTGCCCTTGATAGGGCAACAGCAACAACCCTATCCTTAAATGAGAAGGTTGGATGATTAACAGAATCATCCTTTATGTAAATGCAATCCACACCAAGTGCCTTTGCAAGGTTATTTCCCTTAATAAGTGGTGTAAATCCTGAGTTTAAACCACATTGCGGCTCTTTATCTAAAGGAAGAAGCTCCTTATACCGCCAAAGGTTATATACTCGGCTTTTCTCAATAGAGAAACGGGAGATAACCTTTTTTATTTCAGGATAATCATAGATTACCTCAAGTGGTCCAAAGCAGAATTCGCATATATACAATGCGGCTTTTGGATATTCCCGTCCGCATTCCTTACACTTAAGCCCTTTCATCCATTCCATAACTATAGTATCTTCCATTACTTAGTGCAAAAATAGATAGGGTTGTGTTTATCTGTTAAAAATTCATCCACCTTTTAAGAAATTTTGAATTCTAAATTTTGAATTTTGAATTGAAAAAGGTTAAGTTTTATAAAATTTTTTCCCTTTTAATTCAAAATTCAACATTCAAAATTCATAATTTTATAAAGTTTTCCTTAAGATTATCTAAACACATACATTTTGTAAAGCGTTATGGAATTAACTATAAAATATCTGTTAGCTAACAAAAAAATTCCTCATTTAAAACCTTCCTCTTATCCTTGCCTTCTTAAGAAATCCCTCATAATGATGCATCATAAGGTATGATTCTACCTGACGCAAGGTATCAAGGGCAACCCCGACCACAATTAGAATGGTTGTTCCGCCAAAATAAAATGGTGCATGGAGGAATGATAGGACAATGGTTGGAAGTATGGCAATAATGCCAAGGAATATGGCACCCACAAAGGTTACCCTGTTAAGGATTGTATGGAGATAGTCTGATGTCTGTCTTCCTGGCCTAATCCCTGGAACAAATCCTCCAGATTTTCTTAAGTTATCAGCCACCTCATTTGGATTAAAGATAATGGAGATATAGAAATATGTAAAGAATATGGTAAGAGCAACATAAAGAAGGTTTGAAACCCCTTCCCTTATCCAGGCTGGAATATAAAGAAGCCAATCAAAAAGACCACCCCTGCCAAGAAATGCACCTATGGTGGCTGGAAATGTAAGGATTGATGAGGCAAATATTATGGGAATAACGCCTGCCATATTTATCTGCATCGGAAGATATGAGCTTTGACCTCCATACATCCTTCTTCCAATCATCCTCTTTGCATATTGGACAGATACCTTTCTATGACCTTGAATCATAATAACCACGCCGGCAACAATACACCCAACAATGAAAACAAGGATAACTCCGACAGGGATATTCATCTCTCCACTAAAAATCCCTTGCATTGTAAGGGCAAACCCTTGTGGAACGCTGGCAACAATATTGGCAAAGATAAGGATGGATGAGCCATTTCCTATTCCCCTTTCGGTTATCTGCTCACCAAGCCACATAATAAAAAGGGCACCCGTTGTCATAACAAGAACGGTCATAAGCTTAAAGGCGATGCCAGGTGCTACAACAATGGGAACATAGTATTGGGTGCTTTCAAGCCATATGCTTATTCCAGAGCCTTGAATAAGGGCAATAAGGACGGTGAGGTATCTTGTGTATTGGTTTATCTTCCTCCTTCCCTCTTCTCCCTCCTTTTGTATTTTCTCTAAAGATGGAACAAGGTGTGCCATCAAGGACATAATAATTGATGCTGAAATATATGGCATAATCCCTAAGGCAAATATGGAAAATCTTTCCAATGCTCCACCGGTAAAGAGATTTGCTAATCCTGCCATACTTCCTTTTAAGCCTTGAAAGTATGCCTGGAATGCAGAGGCATTTACACCTGGGGTGGGAATGAATGAGCCAATCCTATAAACCGCAAGCAAGCCAAGGGTAAATAGGATTCTTTTCCTTAGCTCATATATCTTAAATGGCTTGCCAATACCTTCTAATGGATTCATAGAACCTTTCCGCCAGATTTTTCTATCTTTGAAAGTGCAGAGGTTGATATGGCGTCAACCTTTATGGAAAGGGGGATATTTATTTCTCCCTCGGATAATATTTTTACTGGCTTTTTAATATCCTTAATAAGATTTTCCTTAAAAAGCACTTCCTTTGTAATCTCTGTATTTTCAGGGAATTTATTTAAGGATGAAAGCTTTACAATTTGATATTCTCGTCTATTTGGATTATGAAACCCCCTCTTGGGAAGCCTCATCTTAAGGGGTGTTTGTCCACCCTCAAATCCTGGTTGTTTCCCTCCCTTCCTTGCCAGCTGACCCTTTGTTCCCTTTGTAGATGTTCCACCATGACCTGATGCCTCTCCCCTTCCCAGCCTCTTTCTTTTTTTATAAGAACCCTCTGGTCTTTTTAATTTATTCAGCATCTTTAACCTCCAAGCAATAAGAAACCTTCCTTATCATCCCTTTAATTTGCGGATTATCTGGCTTTATAACCTCCCTTCCCATTTTTCTTAAACCAAGGCTATCCAATGTCTTTTTATGCTTTGGGAAAATTCCAATTCTTGATTTTATAAGCTTTATTTTTAAATTCTTCATAAAAATATTCTATGTTCTTAAATTCTGTCTCGTCAAGTTAAATTATTTAATTGACATATTTCTAATCTTTAAAATATAATTTTTGAAATTATGAAAACATCATTTGCAAAGAAAGGGGATATAAAAAGGGATTGGTTTATTATCGATGCCTCTGATAAGATACTTGGTAAAGTGGCAGCAAATGCTTCTCGCATCCTTCTTGGAAAGGAAAAACCAGGATGGACACCCCATATTGATAATGGAAATTTTGTGGTTGTTTTGAATGCAGAAAAAATTAAGGTTTCTGGAAAGAAAGAAAAAGATAAGTTATATAGAAAACATTCAGGCTATCCTGGTGGTCTTAAGACATTAAGCTTCAAGGAGCTTAAGGCAAAAAATCCGTGTAAAATAGTTGAGCTTTCAGTTTGGGGGATGCTTCCTAAAAATATCATAGGAAGAAGGATGATAAGGAGGCTTAAGGTATATAAAGATGGGCTACATCCACATCTTGCCCAAAAACCACAAGTATTAGAAGTTAGATGAGAGAACAAGTTCAGGCAACTGGAAAGAGAAAAGAGGCAGGAGCAAGGGTAAGGCTTATTCCTGGTGATGGGAAGATAGAAATAAACAAAAGGGATTTTAATACATATTTTGGTGGAAGGGCAAAAGCACTTGAACCCTTTGTCTTCGCACCATTCTATGCCACACAAACATTTGGAAAATTTGATTGTTATGTAAATATTAGAGGTGGTGGCATATCTGGCCAGGCTGGAGCAATAAGGGAGGGGATTGCCAGGGCATTGGCAAAAAAAAATGAGGAATTAAAACCTATCCTTAATAAAGCAGGTCTTCTTAAAAGGGATACAAGAATCCATGAGAGAAAAAAATATGGCCTCTATGGAAGAAGAAGAAGGTTCCAATTCTCAAAGAGGTAATGGGTCAGAGAGTCAGAGGGTCAGAGGGTCAGAGGGTCAAGGGGAAGATTGAGAAATTTGAGGATATTCGGGCTTGGCAGAAGGCAAGAGAATTAACAAATAAAATTTATAAAATTACAAAAAATTCACATTTCACTAAAGATTTTAGTTTAAAAAACCAATTAAGAAATTCTGCAATCTCAATAATGGCAAATATTGCTGAAGGATTTGCAAGGCGCACCGATAAAGAATTCATAAATTTTCTTGGTATAGCTCATGCTTCAGTCGCAGAACTCCAATCGCATCTCTATGTAACATTTGATGAAAAATATATTTCAGAAGAGGAGTTTCAAAATATATATGTCAGTGCAGAAGAGGTATCGCGACTTATCCAAGCTTTTTCAAATTATCTAAGAAATTCCCAACCTCCAGACTCCCAGACTCCAGACTCTTTATGACATACCCATTTTTTGAAATAGAAAAAAAAATCCAAGAATTCTGGGAAAAAGAGGGTTTTTTTAGAAAAAAGGGAAAAGAAAAATTCTACTTGCTGGAGATGTTTCCCTATCCCTCGGGAAAAATCCACATTGGCCATGTCAGGAATTATTGCATAGGCGATACAATTGCAAGATATAAAAGATTAAAGGGCTTTGATGTCCTCTATCCCATGGGATGGGATGCATTTGGCTTACCGGCTGAAAATGCTGCAATTGAAAAGGACATACACCCTGCTAAATGGACAAAGGATAATATCAGCTATATGAAAAGCCAGCTTAAAAGGCTTGGGCTTTCCTATGATTGGGAAAGGGAGATTGCAACCTGCGATAGGGAATATTATAGATGGAATCAATGGCTATTTTTAAAGCTATATCAAAAGGGGTTGGTTTATAGAAAAAAGGAGGATGTAAATTGGTGTCCTAAATGCAAGACTGTTTTGGCAAATGAACAGGTTATAAACGGCGATTGCTGGAGATGCAATTCTTTTATTACCACAAAAAGCTTAGAGCAATGGTTTTTTAAGATTACCGAATATGCAGAAAGGCTTTTAGATGATCTAAAATTGCTTGGGAAATGGCCTGAAAATGTCATTACTATGCAGAAGAATTGGATTGGAAAGAGCATTGGGTGCGAGATATTCTTTAAAGAGGAAAAGGGAGGAAAAATAATCCCTGTATTTACAACCAGGCCAGATACAATCTTTGGAGCAACCTATTTGACATTAGCGCCGCAATACCCATTGGTAGAGGAGATAGAGAAAAAGGAGGTAAGGGAATTTGTAGAAAGGGCAAAAACTAGGGTATCGCCTGACAAAATGGAAAAAGAGGGAATATTTACAGACCTGTATGCCATAAATCCCGTAAATCAGGAAAAAATACCCATCTGGATTGCAAATTATGTCTTGATGGAATACGGAACAGGTGCGATTATGGCTGTTCCTGCTCATGACTCAAGGGATTTTGATTTTGCAAAGAAATATGGGCTTCCAATAAAAATGGTAGTCAGGGCTCAGGGGTCAGGGGTCGGAGGTCAGGAAAGGGAAGGGGCGTATGAAGGGGAAGGGATTTTGGTTAATTCTGGTCAATTTAATGGAATGTCAAGCAAAGAGGCAATTGATGCAATAACAGATTGGATGGAAAAAAATGGAATGGGAAGAAAAACCATAAACTACAGGCTCAGGGATTGGCTTGTCTCTCGGCAAAGGTATTGGGGAACACCCATTCCCATTGTATATTGCTTTCAATGCGGCATAGTTCCTGTTCCTGAAGAAGACCTTCCGGTAGAGCTTCCTTTGGATACAAAGCCGGGGCAAAACCTTCGGGAAATTGATGAATTTTTAAATTGCAAATGCCCAAATTGTGGAAAGGATGCCAAGCGGGAGACAGATACAATGGATACATTTGTTGATTCCTCTTGGTATTTCTTGAGGTATCTTACACCCAATTGCGATAACCTTCCTGTCCTAAAGAAAGAGGCAGACTATTGGATGAGCGTAGACCAATACATTGGAGGGATTGAACATGCCATTTTGCATCTTTTGTATGCCAGGTTCTTTACCAAGGTAATGAAGGATTTGGGGCTTATCTCAATAGATGAGCCATTTAAAAACTTATTGGCACAAGGAATGGTTATAAAGGATGGTGCGAAGATGTCAAAATCCAAAGGCAATGTGGTTGACCCAGATAAAATTATAGAGGAATATGGAGCAGATAGCACAAGGCTCTTTATTCTATTTGCCGCACCACCAGAAAAGGAGCTTGAATGGAATGATAAGGGCATAGCGGGATGCTTTAGGTTTTTAAATAGAATATATAAAATAAAAGTCAGAGGGTCAGAGGATCAGAGGATCAGAGGATCAGAAGAAAGATTTTATGCCTTGATACATAAGACAATAAAGGAGGTATCGGAGGATATAGAGAGATTCCATTTTAATACAGCCATAGCCCACCTTATGGAATTTCTCAATGAAATAGAAGATGGCTTGCTCACGAAGGATATATTCAAAACATTTCTGGTCCTTCTCTTTCCATTTGCCCCGCATATCTCATCTTACCTTTGGAAGGAGCATTTTGAAGGAAGGATAGAGGATGAACCCTGGCCATCCTACGATGAAGCCTTAATCGAGGAAAAAGAGAGCACTATCATAATCCAGATAAATGGGAAGCTTAAGGGAAAGATTACCATTCCCTCTAATTTAAGCCCTAATGAAACAAAAAAAAGGGCAATGGATGAGATAAAGGATAAGATTAAGGGAGAGATTAAGGATATAATCCTTGTCCCAGGAAGGCTTGTGAATGTTGTGGTTAGCTGAAGGACAAGCCTTTTGGTTTGCCAAAAAACTTAACAATCCAATAATTTTATGGTAAAATACTTTAAATGTATAGATGCTTGTCCTGTGATTATTCCTCCTCCAAATGGTTTGGAAGGTGCCCTGGCTGTGGAGAATGGAATACCTTTACAGAAGAGGTAGTAGAAGAATATAGAAAGGAGGAATCCCCCCTTTTATTTAAGCTTCCAGAAATAGAGATCAAGGAAGAAGAGAAGATAAAATCTGGAATTTCTGAGTTTGATTCTGTGCTGGGAGGAGGAATAGTTTTGGGCTCTTTAGTCCTTATTGGAGGAGACCCAGGGATTGGAAAATCAACCCTTCTTCTTCAGGTATCAGGAGAGCTCGCAAAGGAAAATAAGGTGCTTTATGTAAGTGGAGAGGAATCTTACCAACAGATAAAGATAAGGGCAGATAGGCTTTCTATCTCATCAGAAAATTTATACATCTCATCCTACAACAAGATTACCCATATTTTAGACCAGCTTGAGAAAATAGAGGTTAAGGTAATTGTCATTGATTCAATCCAGGCAATATACCACCCAAGCCTACCATCTGCCCCTGGAACGGTCTCTCAGATAAAGGTCTGCACAAGCTTTCTCTCTGGCATTGCCAAACAGAGGAATATCCCCATATTCATTGTTGGTCATGTAACAAAGGAGGGTTCAATTGCAGGGCCTAAGCTCCTTGAGCATATGGTTGACACAGTGCTTTATTTTGAGGGAGATAAAAATCATATTTTTAGAATTTTAAGGGCTTACAAAAATAGGTTTGGCTCAACCAATGAGATAGGCGTATTCTTAATGGAAGAAAAGGGGCTTTCTGAGGTAAAAAACCCATCCTTAGCATTCTTATCAGAAAGACCAAAAGGTGCATCTGGCTCTGTTGTTTCCTGCACAGTTGAGGGAAGCAGACCCATTCTTATTGAAATTCAAGCCCTTGCTACGCCAACCATCTATGGAATGGCAAGGAGGGATACATTGGGTGTAAATTATAACAGGATTTTGCTCCTTTTGGCTGTTTTGGAAAAGAGGATGGGCTATAACCTTTCAACCTATGACCTATTTGTCAATATTGCAGGTGGAATAGGAAGCTCTGAGCCTGCAATAGACCTTGGAATATGCTCTGCCATTGTCTCATCATTTAAGGAAAAGCCAATAGATGAGAAGATAGCCCTGGTGGGAGAGGTTGGCCTTTCTGGTGAGATAAGGGGCATATCAAATATAGAAAAGAGGATAGAGGAGGCATCAAAGCTTGGATTTTCTTCCTGCTTTCTTCCCAAATCAAATTTAGATAAGATAAAGGAGAAGCAAATAGAGCTAATCGGTGTATCAAACATCAAAGAAGCCTTTTCTTTGCTGTTTCCTTAAAAAGGTGTAAAAAATGCTTTTTTCTAAACATGCTCTTTTAAAAATTGAAGAGAGGGAAATTGGTAAAAGTTTAATTGAGAAGGTGATTGAAAAACCCGATTTTCTTTTTTATGATATTATCACTAAAAGTATGGTAGCAATAGGAAAGGTAGAAATGGCAAGAACAGAGACCTATTTAGTAATCCCTTTTGTGAAAGAGGGTGAACAAATAAAAGTGGTGACCATATATCCTTGTAAGAATATAGAAAAAGAGATAAATAAAAAGGAGGCAAAAAGATGGATAAAAATAAGATGAAGCTATGGTATGATGAAGAGCTAGATGTTTTATATATATCCTTCAAAAAGGGAGTAGCCATAGATTCTAAAGAGCTAGAAGAAGGAGTAAAAGTAGAATATGGAGGTAGAGGTGAGATTATGGGTGTTGAAGTATTGGGAGTTTCAAGACTACTGGCTCCAATGCTTAAAAGAAGAATAGAAGAAAGTATTTCCCAATCTCTAGTTCACTAGGTTTGTTGGTATATCAGATCAAACATCAAAGAGGCCTTTTCTTTGCTGTTTCCTTAATAAACGCTTCACTTCTTCCACAAAATTTTATTTTGTCAAAAATTTTTCTTAAAGTTATTTTGAAAAAATGCCGATAAATAAAAAAGGAGAATAATATGGATTTTTCAAAAATAAATGGAGAGCTTAAACCAAAAGAGGTTTTAGGAAGCCCTATAAAGAAAAAGGAGGAGGTTTCTCTCTCTTTCTCTCAAGTTTTATCTTCTCCCAAAAAAACATATACTATGCCAACATTAGGAGAAACATCTATATCCTCTGGCTATGACGAGGCAACAATCTCTGAGGGAGCAAAAACAGCATACTACCTTTCTAAGGTTCTTTCCTTAGTAAAAGATATTCCTGACATAAGGGAAGAAAAGATAGATGAGGCTGTAAAATTGCTTAAAGGGGGAATAGATACTCCAAGGATAAACAAAAGAATCATAGAAAGCATAACCAATATGTTCTTCCCGGAATGATTAGAATTGGTGTTATTGGTGGTGAAAATCCAAAAGGCGAAATCCTTTCCCTTGCCTATGAAACAGGAAAAGAAATAGCAAGGAATAATTGTATCCTTATCTGTGGAGGGCTTTCTGGGATAATGGAGGCAGCCTGTAAAGGGGCAAAAGAGGAAAAGGGATTAACGATTGGAATTCTACCAGGCATTGATGCGGCTTCTTCTAATCCATATGTTGATATTCCCATTGTAACAGGCATTGGCTATGCAAGAAATATAATTGTTGTCCTATCATCTTGTGCAATTATTGCCATTGATGGAAGCTATGGGACACTATCTGAGATAGCCTATGGCCTACAATTTAAAAAGCCTATTATTGGCTTATATACCTGGGATTTCTCCTATGAGCTTGCAGAGATTCCACTCATCAAAGCAAATTCCCCAAAATCTGCTGTTTCGCAAGCCATTGCAAAGGCTAAATTGCAATGCGTTTAGGTTATATGTCTATTGCATTGTAGTTTTTGCATTTTGTAACACTTTAGCCATCTGAAATTTGTGTAAATAAGGAGAAAGGGAGAAAAAGGAAAATTGGAGAAATATTCTTATTCATTTTTTTCTAATTCTATCCTTCTTACATTAAATCAAGGAAGGTGGTTTTTATATTGATGCTTCCTTCTGTTATTTAAGAGAGAAGATAGGCATTGCTATTTAAAGTTTCTATGGCTGTTGGTCTTAGCTTGGTTGGGTCAAAGGAAAGAAGTTGAGAATGTGCTGTTTTCGCTTGTAAACTACCCCTCAGGCTTCGCCTGATACCCCTTCAACACCCCGTCAGACCTTACGGTCTGCCACCCCTCTGAAAGAGGGGAATTTCCCATGTTCCTCTTCTTCCCCCCATTCCCCTCTCCTAGAGGGGTGTCCCGAA
>JBFLYE010000119.1:10906-28722 GCA_040756715.1 bacterium | reverse complement strand
GCAAAGGTAAATCCTGTGGCAGGTGGCTCAAAAACCTTAAAGGATGCGATAAATGAGGCATTGAGGGATTGGGTTACTAATGTTAAGACAACATACTATGTGCTTGGCTCTGTGGTAGGCCCCCATCCCTATCCGATGATGGTTAGGGATTTTCAATCTATAATTGGAATTGAGGCAAAAAAGCAGATTTTAAAACAAGAAGGAAGGCTTCCAGATTACATTATTGCCTGCGTGGGTGGAGGCTCTAATGCAATTGGTATATTTTATCCATTTTATAACAGCGATGTTAAATTTATTGGTGTTGAGGCAATTGGTGCAGCATCTTTGTGCAAGGGTGAAAGGGGTGTATTACATGGATGTCTTTCATACCTTCTTCAAGATAAAGATGGCCAAATTAAAGAGACACATTCAATTGCCGCTGGCCTTGATTATCCAGGGGTAGGGCCTGAGCATAGCTTTTATAAAGAAAAAAATAGGGCAGAATATGTTGTTATAAATGACAAAGAGGCTTTGGATGGATTTTTCCTTTTATCTCATACAGAGGGAATAATTCCCGCATTAGAAGCAGCTCATGCCATTGCTTACTGTGCAAAATTTGCTCCCTCTCTTTCCAAAGATAAAATTATTGTTGTCAATCTTTCGGGAAGGGGGGACAAGGATGTGGAGGAGGTCGCAAAAAGAGTCCGAGAGTCAGGAGTCAAAGGGTCATGATGGAAAATAGGATAGATAAGGCTTTTATGGAAAGAAAAAGACCAATTCTTATTCCATATATTACCTGCGGCGACCCATCTTTGGAAAAAACAGAAAGCCTTATTTTGGCATTAGAAAAAGCAGGTGCAGGTATTATCGAGCTTGGTATTCCATTTTCCGACCCTATTGCAGATGGGCCTGTTATCCAGGAAGCCTGTAATCGGGCATTAAAACAGGGGATGTCATTAAGAAAGGCAATCTCTTTTGTGGGAAATTTAAGAAAAAAAACAGAAATTCCCATAGTTTTTTTAAGCTATTATAACCCTATCTATAAATATGGGCTTTCTAATTTTGCACAGGATGCAAAGATAGCAGGAATAGATGGCCTAATTGTTCCAGACCTTCCACCCGAGGAGGGGCAGGGTCTTAAGAAATTGTTATTAAAAAATGGCATTTGTTTGATTTATCTCCTTGCCCCAACCAGCACAGAAAAAAGGATAAAGATGACCTGCGAAGAGTCATCAGGGTTTATCTATTATGTATCCTTGCTTGGTGTAACAGGGATAAGGAAGGATATTTCAGAAACCCTTAAGGAAGAGATTTTAAGGATAAAAAGGTCATCCAATAAACCTATTTGTGTTGGATTTGGCATATCAGAGCCTTCCCATGCAAAGGAAATAAAGGATTTGGCTGATGGGATAATCATTGGTTCAAAGATTGTTTCTTTAATTGCAAAAAATCCAGACTCTCCAGACAAAGCAGTTATTCCTTTTGTTTCCTCTGTATTGAGGGCAATAAAAAATAACTAGACAAAATTCTTATAATTATGATATATTAAAATTATGGAAGAAGAAAAAAGGGATGAGGATGTAGTAGAAAGGCTTGCCCGAGAGTTTTTAAATGGGATGGAAGAAAGGAAAAAACCCGAAGAGCCCCTCCCCATTTACGAGGAGGCGAAAAAGGAAGCTTATGTGCCGAGTTACGAGGTGCCATTAACAGAAAAAGAACCCCCTTTACCAACCCTTGAGGAACCTAAAGAAGAGCCACAACCAACATTTGAGGTGCCTATACCGACCTTTGAAAAGGAGGAAGTAGAACCCTATCCAGAAAAGGAAAAACCAGAAATAAGGCCTTCTGATGAGAAAATAGAGGAAATGCTTGCAAAGCTGGAGGAAGAAGAAAAGGGCGTTTCTTTGCCAAAAGAGCCTGTTAAGGTAGAGGAAGAAGAGGAAGAGGAATTTGCAGAGATACCAGAAGCACCTGAAGAAGAGATATTAGAAAAGCGTCCAAAGAAAACAAAAAAGGATTTAAGGCTTATTAAGATTGTCCTTATTGGGTGTCTCCTTGGTGGAATAATAGGAGGAGGGGTCTATTTTGGGAAGAATTATTTGAAAGATTCCTTAAAGCCCATTATAAACCTTGTCAATCTTAATCTGGTTAATAAAATATTTAAACCATCCTGTGAGCTCAGGGTAAGCTCAAATCCAAGTGAATGCGATTTATTTGTTGATGATATTGTTAAGGGAAAGACACCCATTACCATTAAGAAGCTCTCATCTGGCGACCATAATATAAGAATAGAAAAAGAGGGCTTTAAGCCTTATATAAGTGTAATTAGTGTTACCTCAAGAAAGCCTATAGATATTACAGCAACCCTTGAGCCAGAGATAAAAGAAAAGATTAAGGAAGAAATTATAACTGGCACAGGGAGCGTTATAGTAAAAACAGAGCCTAAAGATGCCCTAATATACATTGATGGAGCCAGGATAGCCAAGATGCCTTACTTCCTTTTATCGGGCACACATTCAATAAGGGTGCAAAAGGATGGTTTCTCTAAATTTGCAAAGATAATAGAGATAAAACCAAAAGAGGCAAGGACGGTTTTTGTGTGTCTTACTCCTATTTTGGGAAGCATCTTTATTGATTCAATTCCAAGGGGAGGATGTGTTTTATTTAATGGCGGGAATTGTGGAAAGACCCCTCTTATCCTTAAGGCAATATTTCCCTGGAAGCCTTGCAGGATAACCATAAAGAAAAATGGCTATTTTGATTGGAATGGGATAACATTTGTTGAACCAAATCAGAGAACAAGGATAATGGCCTCCTTGAAGAAGTCAGAGGGTCAGAGGGTTAGAGGGTTAGAGGGTCGGGAGTCAGGGGGTTGGGGAGTCGGAAGTCAAAGGGAAGAAAAGGGGGTTATTCCATATAAAATAAAGGAAGAAAAATGGATTGTTCCTTCTCTACCTGCAAAAAGAGAAGAAAAAACAATAGAATCAGCTTCTCTCCTTGAGCTTAAAAGGGCGATTGAAAGTTTTAAAGAGAAGGTAAAGCTAGAAACACCTGTTGTCCCTTCTTTTCCAGAAGAGCCTTATCTAAAAAGAGAATTTCCTCCTGTAATAAAAGAAAAGCCAAAACAGCAACCACTAGGAGGAGGCCCTGGATATTGCTTTATTACATCAATTCCATCGCAGGCTGATATATTCCTTGATGGAAGGCTAATAGGAAAGACGCCAATCAGGGAATTTGCGATTAGCCCAGGAAGGCATACATTAAAAGCAAGTCTTTCTGGATTTAAGGATGATGAGAAAGAGATAATAGTGAGCGCGGAGACAACAAACTTTTTTAACTTCTCTCTTTCTAAATGACATTATTTAGAAAACCAAAATACACAACCCTTACCTTTAAACCCTCTCAAATTAACCCTCCAAATGAGCTTTGGATAAAATGCGAGGGCTGTTCTAATCTGCTTTATAAAAATGAGCTGGAAAGAAACCTTTGCGTCTGTCCAAAATGCAACTTTCATTTCAGGCTAAAACCAAAGGAGAGGATAAAGATAATCCTTGATAAAAAGTCATTCAAGGAGGATTTTTCTGAGATATTGCCTATGGATTTCTTAAAATTTAAGGATATAAAGCCCTATGAAGAAAGGCTTAAAGAGGCGGAGAAAGAAACAGGGCTTTCTGATGCTATTGTCTGTGGCTTTGGAGAAATAGATAAAAGGAATGTGGCTATTGCTATTATGGATTTTTCCTTTATGGGAGGGAGCATGGGCTCTGTGGTTGGCGAAAAAATAGCCTTGCTTACAGAAAAGGCTTCTCTCCTTTCCCTTCCCCTTATTATTTTTTCTAGTTCTGGCGGTGCAAGGATGCAGGAGGGTATGGTTTCCCTTTTTCAAATGGCAAAAACAGCGGGTGCCATATTCCTTTTTAAGAAAAGGGGTGGCTTTTTTATCTCTGTTTTAACAGATCCAACCACAGGAGGGGTCTCTGCCTCCTTTGCATTTCTCGGTGATGTTATTATTGCTGAACCAAAGGCATTGATTGGCTTTGCAGGTCCTAGGGTTATAGAGCAGACAATTAGACAAAGGCTTCCCGAGGGCTTCCAAAGGGCAGAATTCCTCCTTTCCCATGGAATTATTGATATGATTATTGAAAGAAAAGAGCTAAAAAAAAAGGCTCTCTTCCCTTCTTTCCCTCTTTTCTTAAAAAAGAGAGGAGAATTTTCTTCTCCTCTCTCTAACCCTTAAGGTTTTCCTACCTTTTCTTTAGGTATAGCTTCTCCTTATGGTGCAGCCTCTTCTGCTGGTGCAGCCTCTTCTGCTGGTGCAGCCTCTTCTGCTGGTGCAGCCTCTTCTGCTGGTGCAGCCTCTTCTACTGGTGCTGGTTCTTCTACAGTTGGTGTTTCAACCGGTGCCTCCTTGGGAGGACAACAACCAGAGGAAAGGATTAAACCTAGCCCCATTATCATTACCAATAACAACCTTGTTAACATTCTTTCACCCCCTTTTTAAAATATTTATTTATGATAAATAAAAAATACAAATCTTGTCAACAAATTTTTTGTTTGAGTATCGGGGGAAATCTTACAAAAAGGTAAGTGGATGTTGTTTAGCTAGTCTAACTTAAAAAAGAAATAAAAAAATCTTCTCTTTAAGAAACCTTCGTGTTCTTCGTGGTCCTAAACACATACTCTATAGGCTTGGACTATGGGTTAATCGGGTTATGGATTCATCGGGTTGAGAGGTTATTTCAAGCATCCTTTTAATGGATTTCCTTGCTCTCTTCATAATTTCAGGATCAAGCTCTATTTTATAAACCTCATCCTCTAATGACCACAAGACCTTTTCCAATGTGGTAAGCTTCATATTTAGGCATATGGCAAGCTCTGAGGCAGGATAAAATGTCTTATCGGGATTTTCCTTCTTAAGCCGATAGAGCATTCCATTTTCAGTGCCGATAATAAATTCCTTTGCTTCGCTTTCTTTAACCCGCTTTACCATTCCACCTGTTCCATATACAAAATCCGCCATATCCACCACATCCCTTGTGCATTCAGGATGGACAATTACCTCTGCATTGGGATGAGCCTCTTTTGCCTTTAATACCTCCTCTTTAGTAATTTTAAGATGGGTTGGACAGAAGCCATTCCAAAGAATAAACTCCCTTTTTGTTTTTCTTGCAATATAATCACCCAGCCATTTGTCAGGTGTAAAGATTATTTCCTTATCCTTGGGAAGGGAGTTTATAACCGAGAGGCCATTTGCCGATGTGCAACAATAATCTGTCTCTGCCTTAATCAAGGCAGATGTATTGACATAGGAGACAACAATTGCATCAGGATGCTCTTCTTTAAGCCTTTTTAATTCCTCTACATTGATCATATCAGCCAATGGACAGCCTGCATTTATATCTGGCATTAAAACTGTCTTTTCTGGCGATAAAATCTTTGCCATCTCAGCCATAAAATGGACACCACAAAATACAATAATTTCTGCCGATGTCTCCCTTGCCCTCCTTGATAAATCCAGGGAATCACCAAGAAAATCTGCTACATCCTGAACCTCTCCTGGCTGGTAGTTATGGGAAAGAATTATGGCATTCTTCTTCTTACAAAGCTCCCTTATCCTCTCAGCAAGGCTTCTGACTTCTGACTTCTGGCTTCTGACTTCTGGCTTTATCCTTTCTGAATGTGTATAGACATTCATCCTCTTACCCCTTGCAAACCCAACCAGAGTTATCCCTGCTTTATCTGCAAGGGAAATAGCTAAGTCTGTGGAAGATGACCTTGAGATAATCATGGGAATACCAACATTCATTGCCTTAATAACAATCTCAGAGGTTATCCTTCCCGATGTCAATATTGCCTTATCAGAAAATTCCTCCTTTTTTAAGAATAAACCACCGATTACCTTATCGATAGCATTATGCCTTCCAATATCCTCTTTAAGGTCAAGAATTTTATCAGAAAGAGAGATAGCCGCTGAATGCAAACATCCTGTTTCTTTAAACCCAGAAGACCTTAATTGGAATTCAGAAATAAGCTTGAGGATTAAAGAAGGAGATATAGAAAAATTTCCATTTACCCTTTTTATCCTTTCGGGATGAGAGATTGAGCCCTTTCCACAGCCCGAGGTAAGGAGAAGTTCTTTACCTTCTCTTATCTCTCCTTTTACATCAACCTCACCCTCTAAGGCATTGATGGAGGAAATGTCGCTAAAATTCTCAATCAAACCCAAAGAGGCCAAAAATCCGCAGGCTAACTCAGAAAGATAAGAGGGTGTAGCAAACAGGGAGGCTATTCTTTGTCCATTTGCCTTAATGGTAATAGGAGCCTCAGATGCCACAAGGTCATCAAGCCTCTTTTCTTCTTCACCCCTTATTTTTAAAAGCCTTATTCTTGATTTCATAGATAAATTATACAAATTTAAGTGGCTTAAATCAAGATGTCTTGTAAAAAAGAAAGGATTTCTATTTTTCTTTATAAAAATTTTGATATTGTTTTTTGATTTCGGATTTTCAATTTCGGATTTATAAAGATTGATACTTTTTATGTAGGAGCTAAACACATACTAATCCCTCATAAGAGCATTCCATCCTCAAGCCTAACCTCTCTTTTTCCTGGGATGGGAATATCCCTTGTAGATGCTAGGATTACCAATGTTCCATTTTCTTGCATCTTTTTTAAGATGTCAATAATGAGGGTTTCTTTCTTTTTATCACAGCAACACACAGGTTCATCGGCAAGGATAACTAAAGGGTCTGTAATTATTGCCCTTATTAAAGAAATTTGCTTTTTTTCAGATAGGGAAAGCAAGGATATATCATCCCTTCTCTTTCTTGTAAGCTCAACAAGGTTTAATGCATAATCTATCATTGGCCTTCTTTCCTCCCTTGGGAAATTAGAAAGGCTAATTTCAAGATTTTTTTCCACACTTCCTTTGACAAATCCAAATTCATCCATAATTAGCCCCATTTTTTTTCTTATTGCAGAAAGCTTCTCAGAGGAGAGGCTTTTCATATTTTTCCCCATAACCATAAGGCTTCCTCCTGTTGGTTTAATTACGCCTGCAATAAGCTTAAGGAGGGTTGTCTTTCCAGAGGAAGATGGGCCTAAAATATAGACAAACTCACCCTCCTCAAACTTTATATTTATATTTGAAAGAATAGCCCTGTGCTTATGGACATAGGAGACAAATTTAAATTGGATCATTGTAAATTTTCTCCTTTCTCAATTTGAAATTTGCAATTTACAATTTGCAATGCTTCATTATGAATAGCCCTTGCATCTACCTTAAAGTAAGAGAGAAGCTCCTCTGGTTTTCCAGATGTCCCAAATACATCTTGAATTCCAATCCTCTTCACAATCGCTTGTTTTTCCTCTGCTAAAACCTCGCAGACAGCAGAACCAAGCCCACCAATAATAGAATGCTCCTCTGCGGTAATTATTCCCTTTGTCTCTTTTGCCGCCAAAATTATAGCCTCTTTGTCTATAGGTTTTATGGTTGACATATTAACAACCCTTGCTGAAATTCCATCTTTTTCAAGCATATCAGATGCCTTTAATGCCTCAAAGACCATAAGGCCACAGGCAATGATGCTTATATCATTACCAGGTTTAATTATTCTTGCCTTTCCTATTTCAAACCCTGTATCAGGAAGAAGGGGAAATTTTGCCCTTGAAAGCCTTATGTACATAGGACCTTTATATTCTAAACAGGCAAATATAGCCCTCCTTGTCTCATTAGCATCTGCGGGAACAACTACGCTCATATTTGGAAGGGCTCTCATAGCGGCTATATCCTCAATTGCTTGATGCGATGCACCATCCTCGCCTACAGAGATTCCCGCATGGGTTAAGACAATCTTTACATTCAGATTTGCCCAGCAGATAGATGTCCTTATCTGCTCATATGCCCTCAGAGAGCCAAATACCGCAAAGGAGGAAACAAAGGGAATTTTTCCTGCTAATGCCAGGCCTGCCGCATACCCTATCATATTTGCCTCAGCTACACCGAAATTGAAGAATCTTTCGGGAAATTCCTTGGCAAACCAATTTGTCCTGGTTGAGGATGATGTATCTGCATCCAGAACAACAATATCTGGATTCTGCCTTCCCAGCTCAAGCAATGCCTTTCCATATGCATCCCTGGTTGCTTCTTGTTCCATCTTCTAATTCTTTAAGGGCTCTTTCTGCCTCCTCTTTTGTAGGTGCGACACCATGCCACTCTACCCTTCCTTCCATAAAAGAAACGCCCTTTCCCTTAATGGTATGAGCAATTATCATTTTAGGCTTTCCTTTTATTTCTTTTGCTCTATCAACCGCCTCAATAATTTCCTTTATATTATGCCCGTCTATCTCCATTACCTCCCAGCCAAATGCCCTCCATTTATCAACAATTGGCTCAATATTCATTACATCAGAAACCCTTCCATCTATCTGCAATTTATTATAATCAAGAAAGCATATAAGGTTATCAAGCTTATAATGGCTAGCCGACATAGCTGCCTCCCAGATTTGACCTTCCTGTGTTTCTCCATCGCCGATGAGGCAGAATACAAAAAAATCCTCTTGTGAGAGCTTCCCTCCCAAAGCCATTCCACAAGCACAGGAAAGCCCTTGACCCAAAGAGCCGCTTGACATTTCAACCCCTGGGGTTTGTAGCCTGTCAGAATGACCCTGTAAAATACTTTCAAGCTTTCTTAAGGTTTTTAATTCATCCATTGGGAAATATCCAGAAAGGGCTAAGGCAGCATATAAGGTTGGGCAGGAATGACCCTTAGAAAGGATAAATCTATCCCTATCCCTCCATAATGGATGGGATGGATTATGCCTCATTATGTGAAAATAAAGAGAAGCTATTATTTCAACAGAGGAAAGTGAGCCACCAGGATGGCCTGAGCCTGCCAGAGAAAGCATCTCAATTATTAACCTCCTCATCTTCCTTGAGATATCAGCAATCTTTAAAACAATTTCATCCATTTTTCATCTTTGTAAGATATTTCAAATCTTCTATATCTTGTATCTACTCAGGTTTTTTTAAGTTTTGCCTTATAAGTCAATAGTATAATCTCCTACCTGTTTTTTTTACAAATAATTTAATCTTTATTGACATTACAAATAATCTTTGCTATCCTTTTTACAATGGGAATTTTTCTTTTTATGACACTTGGGTTTTATGGCCAAATTAACTGGATAAATGACATTTTATCATTTGAGAAAGAAGGCTCTATCTATGTTGCAACAATGGAGGGTGTCTACAAAAGCAATGATTTTGGAAATTGTTTTAAACCAATAAATAATGGCTTTTTTAACCTTCAGATTAACTCAATTGAAATGGATAAAAATGGCAGGCTTTATGCCGGATGTGATGATGGCATATATGTTTTAAAGAACAAAAAATGGAAGAAGATTAAAGATGTAGCATTTGTAAGGAAAATTTTAATTTTAGAGAAAACAATTTTTGTGGGAACAGGGATGGGCAAGGTATTAAAAAACAATGGAAAATCTTGGGATGTGGTTGTTGCTCTCAAATCCCCCATTACAGGGATTGCCTCCTCTGGCAAAGCAATTTATATCTCCTCATACAATGATGGGATTTATAAAAGCTGTGATTTGGGGATAAGCTGGAAAAAGCTTAAATTTGAAGGAAAAAGGATATGGGAGATTCTTCCCTCTGGAGACTCTCTTTTTGTGGCAAGTGAAGATGGGTTATTTAAAGGTTCTAATACCTGGAAGGCTTTGAATTATGGCCTTACCACAAAAGACCTCAGGGTTATTAAAAAAGACAAGAATATTCTCTATCTTGGCTCATATATTAGTGGCTTCTTTGTAAGCTATGACAGTGGGAAAAGATGGAACTCAGCAAATACAAGGCTTTCAAATACAAACATAAGGGATATTGAAATATTGCAAGATAAAATCTATCTTGCCACAGAAAATGGGCTTTATAAAACAGAAGATAAAGGAGCCTCTTTTCAAAGGCTTACGCAGGGTCTTGTCTATCTATCAAAGCCTCCTTTATCCAAAAGCCCTGATGATATAAGGAAAAGAAAGGAAAAATTAGGAATAAAGCCACCTCCAAAAGAGGGAGAAAAAGCTAGTGGAGGACATGGTGGAGGACATTAGAATTTAAGATTTTTAAGAAACAAATAGTAAGCTATTAGGGTTTGTTGATGGCTATTTATACATATCTCTGTAATAAATGTAAGAGAAAGTTTGACATCCTCAATGGAAGGGAGGAAGCAATATGCGATGTTTGTCAAAATAAGGATGTAAAGAGGGTTTACACAGCTTTTATGATAAAAACAAGCAGCCAGGAAAAAGGTGTTTCTTCTTGTGGCTCTTGTGCAAAAACAACCTGTTCAGGGTGTAAATGAAGATTATAAATGTAGCGACAACAAAGAGGGAGGTTTTTGTTGATATTACAGAAAAAATTAAAGAAGAAATAGATAAAGATGGCATTATTTACCTCTTTGTTCCCCATACAACCTGTGCCATAACCATAAACGAGGGATATGACCCAGAGGTTTGTTCTGATATCATAAGATGCCTTTCCAATATTATCAAAAGGGATTCCCCATATTTCCGTCATAATGAGGGAAACTCTGATGCTCACATAAAGGCATCCATTATTGGCTCTTCTCTCTCCATTTTTGTAAAGGATAAAAGGCTTGTTTTGGGAAGATGGCAGAGGATATTTTTGTGTGAGTTTGATGGACCAAGGGAAAGGGAGATATGGATTAAATGTTTGGCTTAACTAATTTTTATCTTTTTCCAGAAAGCCAATAGCCTTTTTCTTTCGCTTTCATCCATCTTGTCAATAAACAAAATGCCGTCAAGATGGTCTATCTCATGCTGAATTACCCTTGCAGGTAATCCACTTATCTCTCCTGTAATCTCATCACCGTTTATATTAAGCCCCCTAAATGTAACATTAAAAGCCCTTTGGACATTGCCAAATAGCCCAGGAAAGGACAAGCAACCCTCAGATGCCTCTTCAATTCCGCTTGTGCTTATAGCCTTTGGATTAAAAATGACAAATGGCTTTTCTTTTATTCGCACAACAATTATTCTTTTCAAAATACCAACCTGATTTCCCGCAAGACCAAGGCCATTTGCAGCAATGAGCGTTTCTATCATATCAGATGCCGTCTTTTTTATTTTCTCATCTATTTTTTTGATATGAGATGCCTTTTTTCTCAATATGGGATTTCCATATCTTTTTATGGTAAGAATCATAGCGACTTCATCAAGCCACCGGCTCTAATGATTCTTTGCATAAATTCTGGAAGGGGTGTTATTTTATAGGTTTTATTCTTTGTCCTATTCTCTATTATTCCTTTGTCTTCCAATATTCTTAATTTATCCCCTTCATCTATATTGCCAACCTCTTTGCATTCAAAGACAAAAAGCCCGATATTTATGCTATTTCTAAAGAATATCCTGGCAAATGATTTTGCTATTACCGCCCTTATCCCCCTTCCCTTTATAGAAAGGGGTGCATGCTCCCTTGATGAGCCACAGCCAAAATTAGAGCCAGAGACAATAATTCCTCCCTCTTTTATTCTGCTGCCACCCTCAATCCCTTCCATACAATGGCAGGCAAGCTCCTTTGTCTCTGTTGTATCAAGGTAGGTGGCTGGGATTATCTCATCCGTATTTATATTATCCCTAAATTTATAAGCAATTCCTTCAATCATAACAAAGGGTAAATGTAGATTTTAAAATTTGCAATTTCATATTATCTCCTCTGGATGGGTTATTCTTCCCGTTATCGCAGAAGCAGCAACCACAGCAGGACCTGCCAAATAGACCTCTCCCTTTTGACTTCCCATCCTTCCTATAAAATTCCTATTCGTGGTTGAGATACATTTTTCAAAATCTGCCAATACACCCATATGGCCACCAAGGCAGGGGCCACAGGTAGGGGGGGAAATAATCCCGCCTGCATCAATAAATACATCAATCAAGCCCTCTTTTATAGCCTCTTTATAAATTTCTTGTGTTCCTGAGATTATAATAAGCCTGATCTCGGGATTTATTTTTCTTCCTTTTAAGATTTCTGCCGAGATTCTTAAATCATCAAGCCTTCCATTTGTGCAAGAGCCAATAAATGCCTGATCTATTTTAATATTGCCTATTTCCTTTACAGGCTTTGTATTTGACGGAAGGTGTGGCAAGGCTACCTGGCAATCTATTTTACTACAATCAAACTCATATGTTTCTTTGTATTCTGCATCAGGGTCAGCTTTATATATCTTATAATCTGGTGCCCTGGTGCTCTGGTGCCCTGGTGCTCTATTCTTTACATATTCCATTGTCTTCTCATCTACTTCAACAATTCCCGCCTTTGCTCCTGCCTCAACTGCCATATTGCACATTGTAAATCTACCTGAGATGAGGAGGCTTTTTATTGCCTCCCCACAAAATTCCATACTCATATAATTTGCTCCCTCAACCCCAATTTTTCCAATTGTATAGAGAATCAAATCCTTTCCAGAGACCCATTTATTTAACCTTCCATTAAATATAATTTTTATGCTTTCAGGAACCTTAAGCCATATCCTTCCCGTTGCCATAAAATATGCAATGTCTGTTGAACCAACGCCGGTTGAGAATGCACCAATCGCACCATATGTGCAGGTATGGGAATCCGCACCAATTATAACATCCCCTGGAAGGACAATGCCTTCATCGGGCAATAGACAATGCTCAATCCCACAACCCTCCTTAAAATAATGCTTGATATTGTATTCCTTTGCAAAATCCCTTAATATCTTTGCCTGATTTGCCGACCTTATATCCCTGGCGGGAACAAAATGGTCAGAGACCAAAACAAGCCTGTTTGGAAATGCCAAAGGCTTATTTGTACCCTTAAATTCCTTAATGGCAAGAGGGGCTGTAACATCATTAGCTAAGGCAATATCTGGCTCTATCTCTATAAATTCGCCAGGATTTACAAGCCTTCCTGCCTTATCAGACAATATCTTACAAGCTAATGTTTTCATATTTCTTTTAAATTATGCCTCTTTCTACATTCATCTATAGCAAGAGGAAGAAAATCTATAAGACTGGATGCAATTAGAGAATATTCTCCCTTCTCTTCCTTTGCAATATCACCCGATAATCCATGAAGAAATGCAGAAAGCCTTGCAGCATCACCAAGATTTAGACCTTGACCAACCAAAGAGCCAATCATTCCAGCTAAAATATCGCCAGAGCCAGCTGTTGCCATCCCTGAATTTCCTGTTGGATTTATGTAAATTTGTCCATTGTAGCCGATGAGTGTCCTGTAACCCTTAAGGAGGAGGGAAATTTTATCTTCATCCATTACCCTTCGGACAATTCCTATTCTATCCTTTTGAATTTCATCTACATTTATTTTAAGAAAATCTGCCAATTCCTTTGGGTGGGGTGTAATTAAGATATTTCGTCCAGAGATATCTTGAGGAGAAATTGCCGAAATTCCATCTGCATCAAGGATTATGGGGATTGTAAGCCTCAAGATAAGGGTTTGGATAAGTTTTTTTGTCTCAGGGTGCCTTGATATGCCAGGTCCAATTACAGCTACATCACATTTCTTTGCCAGCTCTATAATTCCATTGTATGCAGAGGGAGAGAGTGTTTTTTTCTTTGTCTCTGGCAGGGGCTTTGTGATTACCTCTGTAAGCTTAATTTCCATTATCTCGTTTAAGCTTTCTGGAATTCCAAGATAGACCAGGCCAGCTCCCATACTCATTGCACCCTGACAACATAAAGTTGCCGCACCGGTCATTCCCACCGAGCCTGCGATAACAAGAATCTTGCCAAAATTGCCCTTATGTGAGTTTAAAGGTCTTTTAGGAAGAAGGCAGCTCATTTCCCTTCCCGTTAAGAGGTTTGTGTTTAATTTTAAGCTTAATTCATCTGGCAGGGATATTTTTGAAAGATATAGGTTTCCCACATATTCTATGCCTGGGTATAAAACCTGACCAATCTTTGGAAGACCAAAGGTTATTGTCTTATCTGCTTTAATGGCACATCCAAGGGGAAATCCAGAATCAGAGGAAAGCCCGGATGGAATATCAAGGGAGATAATGGTTTTATCAGAAGAATTCATAAAATCAATGCAATCCCTTATCTTCCCCTCTCCCTCTTTTGCTATACCTGTCCCAAGCAGGCCATCAACAAAAAGGTCGGCTTGTTCAAATTCCTCTATTATTGGGATGTTAAGCTTTCTTGCAATCTCAAGGTTTATTTTTCTTTCAGGGCTTTGTTTTTTTCCATTTACAAGATAAATCTTAACCTCAAATCCCTTGATAAATAAATGCCTTGCCACAACGAGGCCATCTCCTCCATTATTTCCAGGGCCACAAAAAACAACAACCCTATTTCCCTTAATCTCTTTCAGGGTTGAAACGCAAAGATTAAATGCTGATATACCAGCATTTTCCATTAAAATAAGGGGAGAAAGGTTATATAATTCGCCTGCCTTTTTATCTATCTCTTTTATCTCACTAGATGATGCGATTTTCATATCTTGTAATAAAAGCAATTTCGGATTTCATTTGTTCCCTTAAAGCTAGACACATACTACAACTTAAACCCCCAACTTGAGCAAATTACTTTAGCTAAACTACGCTTTTTTTGCAATCCCTTCTTTAACAAGGCTTATAAAGTCATCCATCGTAAATGTGCCAATATCTCCCTTTTCCCTATGCCTTAAGCTTATCTTTTCCCCTTCCCTTTCTTTGTTTCCAATAATTGCAAGGTAGGGAATCTTCATATTATAAGCATCCTTTATCTTTCTTTGTAGCCTTTCAGATCTTTTGTCCAGTTCTGCCCTTATCCCCTCATCCAGAAGCCCTTTTTCTATTTTTTCTGCATAGTCAAGCTGATTGTCTGTTATGGGTAAAATTAAAACCTGTATGGGAGAGAGCCATAAGGGAAGCTTTCCGGCATAATGCTCAATCAAGGCACCCATAAACCTTTCAAGGCTTCCTAAAACAACCCTGTGGATCATAACCGGTTGATGCTTTTTTCCATCATTTCCCATGTAAGAAATATCAAACCTCTTTGGTAGATTAAAATCAACCTGAATTGTAGGGCCCTGCCAATGCCTTCCAAGTGCATCCTTGAGCTTTATATCAATCTTTGGTCCATAGAATACACCCTCTCCCTCATCAATTGAAAAATTAAGGCATTCTTCCTTTAAAACATCCCTTAAGGCATTTGTTGCCAAATCCCATATTTCATCAGAACCAACATATTTTTCTGGTTTGGTTGAAAGGTAGACATCGTATTCCTTAAAGCCAAAAGAGGAGAGCATATCAAAGGCAAATTTGCAAACCCCCTTTATTTCATCCTTAAGTTGCTCCTCTCTACAAAATATATGAGCATCATCCTGGGTAAATCCACGAACCCTTAAAAGCCCGTGAAGGACACCAGACCTTTCATATCTATAAACCGTGCCAAGTTCAAAGAATCTTAAGGGAAGTTCAGAATAGCTCCTTATTGTGCTTTTATAAACCATAATATGTCCTGGGCAATTCATCGGCTTTAGAACATAATCTTCATCATCCTTCTTTATAAAATACATATTCTCTTTGTAATAATCGCAATGACCAGATGTCTCCCAGAGGGATTTCTTTCCAATGTGTGGTGTGGTAAGCTCAAGATATCCCCTTTTTCTATGCTCTTTTTTTAGAAAATAAATTATCTCATCCCTTAAAATATTTCCCTTTGGATGATAGAAGATAAGACCACCTCCTACCTCATCATAGATGTTAAATAAACCCAATTGCTCTCCCAAAACCCTATGGTCCCTCTTTTTTGCTTCTTCAATCTTTAAAAGATAATCATCAAGCTCTTTTTGACTTTTAAATGAGATGCCATATATCCTTGTAAGCATTGGGTTTTTCTCGCTTCCCCTCCAATATGCACCTGCTAGCCTTAAGAGCTTAAATGCCTTAATTTCGCCTGTTCTTTCAATATGTGGACCCTTGCAAAGGTCAATAAAATCGCCATTTTGGAAGAACGAAACCTCATTGTCTTTGATTTCATCTAAAATTTCAAGCTTATAGCTTTGACCCTCCTTTGAAAGATATTTTTTTGCCTCATCCTTTGTCATTGTAATTTTTTCAAAATGAAGGTTTTCCTTTATAATTTTTCTCATCTCCTCCTCTATTTTTACAAGGTCATCCTCTGTGATATGGCAGTCAAAATCGTAATAAAACCCATCAGATATGGGAGGACCCATTCCAAGCTTTACATCCTTAAATATCTTGGAGACAGCAGATGCCATTATATGCGATGTAGAATGCCAAAATGCTTCCATTGGATTAAAATATTACCTTAATTTACCTTGCATTGTCAATCTAGCTTTTAAGGCCATCTTCCCATACCGTTCTTTAAAATATACCTCTAATGGGTCAGGGCTTTGGGTAGCTTTTTGTTTCATCCATTATTCTCTCTAATGTTTCAAGGAATACCTTACATTCCTCAATTGTGTTATAAAGATACAAAGAAACCCTAATTGCAGGGATGTTTCTGTTTATTCCTTTTGCATTAAACCAGGAATGAACACAGAATGTGCCACTTCTTGTCATTATGTTATTTTTTTTATCAAGCCTCTCTGAAATATCACCAAGACCAAGCCTTTTGATAAAAAATGTAATGATTCCTCCCCTTAATCTTGGGTCTTTTGGTCCAATTAGCTCTATATCCTTATAATTTAAAAGATTTTCGCTTAAAAATTCATTTAGAGAGATTTCTTGTTTTTCTATATTTTCAAAGCCAATCTTTGAAAGGTAATTGCAGGCTACACCAGCTCCAATAATTGCAGCATAATCCTGCAAGCCTGCCTCAAATTTATGGGGAGGCTTTAAGTAAATTGGGGGCTTATCATAAAATGTATCAACAATGGTATCGCCTCCAACCAAAAATGGCTCTAATTCCCTTAAAAGCTCATATTTTCCATATAAAACACCGAGGGAGGGTCCGAGCATCTTATGAATAGAAAAGGCAAGGAAATCAACATTTAATCTTTGGACATCTATCTTTTTATGGGGAACATATTGAGCCGCATCAAGCATAACCAACGAGCCATTTTGATGGGAAAGTTTGATAACCTCATCTGCTGGTATGGTATAGCCATCTAAATTTGATGTATGAACCATACTTACAAGCTTAACATCTTTTGTTAGCATATCTTTAAATCTTTCAAGGTTAAATGTATTGTCTTCACAAGAGGCCACAATTTTATGTTTAATAATCCCTTTTCCTTCCAGATTTTTCCAGGGGCAAAGGTTAGAATTGTGCTCCTTGTCTGTGGTTAAGACAATATCGCCATTTTTAAACTTAATGCTTTGGGCGATAAGATTTATCCCCTCGGTTGTATTTTTTGTAAAGATAATTTCATTAGCTGATTTTGCATTGATGAATCTTCTTATAATCTCTCTGGCTTCCTCAACCCTTTCATTAACCTTACTGGCAAACCAATGAGAGCTTCTCTTTCCTCCACAAGCAGGGAATTTCTGATAATATTCATCCATTGCCTTAATTACAGGAATGGGTTTTAATGTCATAGAGGCATTGTCAAAGTAAATGGGAGGCTTTTTATTCCTCTTTTGAAGAATTGCGGGAAAATCTCTCCTTATTTTTTCTACATCCATCCTAATTATTATTCCTTTTTTTGTCATTCCTGTCAACAAAAATCCTTGACCAAGAGAATTATTTGAAAATATAATTTTTAAGACTATGAAAACAGAAATTGAAAGATGGGTTAGCGAATGTGCAGAGTTGACAAACCCTGATGATATTTATTGGTGCGATGGAAGTGAAGATGAGGCTTATTCCCTTATAAAAAT
>JBFLYE010000119.1:0-10896 GCA_040756715.1 bacterium | reverse complement strand
GGCAATCCTGTTTTTTATTCCCTAAATCAGAAAGCCTGGCCAAATGCCTATCTCCATAGAAGCCATCCAAGTGATGTAGCAAGAACAGAGCAATTTACCTATCTCTGCCATCCAAACCAAGAAACCTCTGGTCCAAATAACAATTGGAAGGAGCCGAAAGAAGCAAAGGAAATGCTCACTCCCCTTTTTAAAGGTTGTATGAAGGGAAGGACAATGTATGTTCTTCCTTATATGATGGGAAACCCAGAATCGGCCTATTCAAAACCCTGTATCCAGCTTACCGATTCATCCTATGTGGCTGTAAGCACGAGGATAATGACGAGAGAGGGAAAGGCTGCATTAGAAAGAATAGGAAATTCTTTTGACTTTGTAAAAGGGCTTCATTCTATAGGAGACTTTTCTCCTAAAAGAAGGTTTATTATGCACTTTCCCGAGGAAAATCTGGTTTGGTCTATTGGCTCTGGATATGGTGGAAATGCTTTGCTGGGAAAAAAATGCTTTTCCTTAAGGATTGCATCCTTCCTTGGGTGGAAAGAAAATTGGCTGGCAGAGCATATGGTGATTATGGGTATTGAAGACCCATCTGGTAATACAACATATATTACCGCCGCTCTTCCCTCTGCCTGCGGGAAGACAAACCTTGCTATGCTTAATCCCTCTCTTCCTGGATATAAAATATGGACAATTGGCGATGACATTGCCTGGATGAATATCGGAGATGATGGAAGGCTTTATGCGATTAATCCAGAAATGGGATTTTTTGGTGTAGCACCTGGAACATCGGAACAGACAAACCCAAATATGATAAAAACCCTAAAAAATGGCACATTCTATCCAACCCTTTTTACCAACACAGCCCTTGCCACAAAAACAAATGAGCCTTGGTGGGATGGACTTGATGGGATTCCAGAAGGCTTGATTGACTGGAAGGGAAATCCATCCTCTTCAAAGGATGCTGCCCATCCAAACTCACGATTTACGGTTTCCATAACCCAGTGTCCAACCCTATCAAGCGAATTCAATAATCCAAAGGGTGTTCCCATATCTGCCATAATCTTTGGTTGCCGAAGGTCATCTGTTGTTCCTCTGGTATATGAGGCATTCAATTGGCAGAATGGGGTATTTCAGGGATGTGGAATGGCATCAGAGACAACCTCAGCGGCAGTTCAGGATATAGGTGTCCTGCGTCGCGATCCAATGGCAATGCTTCCTTTCTGCGGATACAATATGGCAGATTATTGGGAGCATTGGCGTTGTATGGGAGAGAAAATGGAAAGCCCTCCCAAAATATTCTTTGTAAATTGGTTTAGAAAGGATGAAGGAGGAAATTTCTTATGGCCTGGATTTTCTGAAAATATAAGGGTTTTAAAATGGATTGTTGAGAGGGTAAAAGGTAGGGTAGGAGCGAAAGAGACACCCATTGGATTTATCCCCCATCCTAAAGACTTAGACCTTACAGAACTTAATATAAATGAAAAAGGGCTATTTAAGATAGACAAAGATGAATGGGAAAAAGAGCTTCTGGATATAAAAGCATTTCTTTTAAAATTTGGAAACAGGCTTCCTTCTTGGATTGAAAAGGAATGCGAATGCCTTGAAAAGCGTTTAAGCTAGCTTCATTTAAGCTAAAAAAATGAAAAAATTATTCCTGCTTGGGATTTTTCTTCTCCTCATAGGTCTCTTATTGGGAGACCTTAATTTTGTCTCTTCTCATAATTCTTATGGGAAATCTGTTGGGATGCTTTCCCCTGGGATTACAAACCTTGCCTTAAAAAAGGCATATCATTTTGAAGAAATAGAGAGAAAGCCATTTGTCATTATTGTTTTTATTGTGTTTCCTATACTCTTTTTCCTTATTTTTATAAAAAACAAAGATATTAAACTTAAGATAAATAGATGGCTTGTCCAATGGGTTTCTTTTGTTATTACAAGGCTTGGTGTGATCAGGGTTTCTGGAATATGCCCTGCAAGCAGAACATCCGTTGGCCTCCTTCCTTTTTTAAATTGTCAGGCTTGCGAGATGGCGGTTGGTGCTTGTCCAATTGGCTCTCTTCAGGTATTTCTTCTGCAAAGAAGACCTCCATTTTTCATATTGGGATTTTTTATTCTTCTGGGAATATCCCTGGGAAGGTTTTTTTGCGGATGGCTATGCCCATTTGGGACAATTTCTGATCTATTGAATAAGATAAAGAAGCCAAGAATTAAAATTCCCCAATTTCTTATCTATGCTAAGTATCTTATCCTTATTGTGGTCATTCTCGCCTTTGTCTTTCCATTTTTATTCTGCTCATATTTTTGTCCATCTGGGCTTTTATATGGCTTGCTTCCATACTACCTTACCACAGGAAAAAGGGCATTTTTTCTAAACAATATTGTTTTATACCATATCATTTTAGGTTTTGTTTTTCTGGTTTTGTTTATCCTTGTCTCAGGAAGGCTATTTTGTAGGATTTTATGTCCCCTGGGTGGAATATTAGGGCTTTTTAATAAAATCTCATTGGTTAGGGTTGTTCATAATAAAGAACTCTGTAGGTCTTGTTCTGCCTGCCTTAAATCCTGCCCAATGGAGGTAGATTTGGGAAAGGGAGGATTTGCCAATCTTTCCAATTGTATTATGTGTTCAAGGTGTATCAAGACCTGTCCCCAAAAGGCAAGGAGTTGGTCTTATAAAAATCCTTAATTCCTTCAAATATTTTTCTTGCCGAAGCCTGTTTTTTTCGGGGAATTTGATAGACAAAGGATGCCCTTTCTGGATGTGGCATAAGAGCAAAAACATTTCCCTCCTTGTTTGTTAAGCCTGCAATATTATAGATAGAACCATTTGGGTTTATGGGAAATTCATCAATAATTTCCCCATTCTTTGTGCAATACCTTAAGGCTATCTGGTCATTTTCTATAAGCTCTAAAAGTAAGCCTTTGTTTTGGGTGGCGAACCTTCCCTCGGCATGGGCAATGGGAATGGGAAAGACATCGCCTAGATTAAACAATGACAAAAATGGGCTTTTAATGGATGAAACCTTAACATATACCCAATCACACAAAAAGCCTGTTTCTCTATTGAAAGAAAGGGCCATCTCAATTGAGCCTTTTTTTAAAGAAGGGCAAATCCCAGATTCGATTAAGATTTGGGCACCATTGCATATCCCCAAAACAGGTGCTCCCTCTTCTGCCTTTCTCATAATTGTCTTAATAATGGGCTTCTTTGCGGCAATTGCTCCTGCCCTTACCCTATCTTGGTATGAAAAGCCTCCCGCAAGGACAAAGGCATCAAATTCCTCCAATTCCTCAATTTGCCTATTCCATCTAAATATTTCTGCCTCTATTCCACAAGACCTTATAGCGCTACAGGTTTCATACTCACAATTTGTCCCAGGGTATTGAATGATGGCAATTTTCATATTCTCACGCAGATTCCTTTATTTTTAAGATATCTCTTAACATCTTTTATTTTATACTCGCCGTAATGAAAGATGGATGCGGCTAAAACAGCATCCGCTCCCTTTGCGATTGCCTTTTCAAGATGCTCTGGACATCCTGCCCCACCTGAGGCAATCACAGGGATATTTACAGAGCCTGCAATTTCTTCAATCAATGAAAGGTCATACCCACTTTTCTTTCCATCGCAATCCATACTGGTTAAGAGAATTTCACCCGCTCCTTCCAATTCTGCCTCCTTTGCCCATTCTATAGCATCCAGACCGGTTGGATTTCTTCCCCCATGGGTATATACCTCCCAGGAATTGCCTTTTTTCTTTGCATCAATGGCTACCACAATACATTGTGAGCCAAATTTTGACGATGCCTCCTCAATAAAAAATGGCTTTTTGACAGCCCCTGTATTTATGGATACCCTATCCGCACCATTTGAAAGGATTTCCTCTATTTGCAAGAGGCTTATTATGCCACCTCCCACCGTAAATGGAATAAATATACAATCAGCACAGGCACGGACTATATCAACAATTATCTTTCTATCCTCCCAGGATGCGGTAATGTCCAAAAAAACAAGCTCATCTGCTCCCTCTTTGTCATATATCCTTGCCTGCTCTACCGGATTTCCTGCATCGCGAAGATTAACAAAGCTTATTCCCTTAACAACCCTTCCCTTATCAACATCAAGGCAGGGGATTATCCTATGGGCTTTCATTCTAATATTTTCCCCTTTGCAGGCTATATTTTGCAAGGATTTTATTGACAAACCATTTATTAAAAATTTAAAATGCTAATAATGAAAATTCCCCTTGTTTCTTTAAAGGCACAATACCTTTCTATAAAAAAAGAGATTGACCAAGCAATTCAAAGGGCAATAGATAGTACATCTTTTGTGGGTGGAGAAGAGATTGAGAAGTTTGAAGAGGAATTTGCCAGGTTTTGCCAGAGTAAATACACAGTTGGGGTTGGAAATGGGACAGATGCTTTATACCTTAGCTTAAGGGCATTAGGGATAAAAGAAGGTGATGAGGTAATCACAAGCATCCATACATTTATTGCCACGGTTGAAGCAATCACATTAAATAAGGCAATCCCTGTCTTTGTTGATATTGACAAGGATACATATAACATTGACCCTAGTGGAATAGAAAGGGCGATTACAAAAAAAACAAAGGCAATCATCCCTGTCCATATCTATGGTCAGCCCGTGGATTTTGATAAAATAGCTGAAATTGCCAAAAGGCACAATCTTTTTATTATTGAAGATGCTAGCCAGGCACACGGTGCTTTTTATAAAGGAAAAAGGGTGGGAAGCCTTGGGGATGTAGCAGGGTTTAGTTTCTATCCAGGAAAAAATTTGGGGGCTTATGGTGATGGTGGTGCTTGCCTCTCTAATTCTCAAGAAATAATAGAAAGGATAAGAATCCTTTGTAATCATGGAAGAACCGATAAATATCTCCATAAAATTGAGGGGATAAATTCAAGGCTTGATAATATTCAGGCAGCAATATTAAGGGTAAAATTGAAATATCTGGATACTTGGAATAAAAAAAGAAGGGAGATTGCAAAAAAATATGATGAGCTTTTGTCAGGGATGAATGGAATAATCACACCAAAGATACTAGATGGTGTATTTTGTGTTTATCATTTGTATGTTATTCAAACAGAAAAAAGGGACAAACTTAGAGAGAGGCTAAATAAAGACGGAATATCAACGGGAATTCACTACCCAATCCCACTTCATCTTCAGCCTGCCTATAAATACCTTAACCTTAAGGAAGGAAGCTTTCCCCATTCAGAAAGCCTTTGCAAAAAAGCCCTTTCCCTTCCTATGTTTGCTGAATTGAAGGATAGAGAAATAGAATATATTTGTGATAGGATAAGAAAAGCCTTAACTTAAGATGAAATATAGCGAATACCTTTGCCCAACATATACAAGACCCAATGTCCTCTTTGTAAGGGGTTTGGGATCAAGGCTTTATGATGCAGAGGGAAATTCCTACCTTGATTTTACCTCTGGTTTAGCCTGCAATCCACTTGGATATTCCCATCCTCTCCTTATTCAGGAAATAAAGGAACAGCTTGATTTTCTTATCCAGACATCAAATCTATTCTATACAGAACCCCAATTGTTGCTGGCAAGGAAGCTCTCAGATATTTCTTTAAAAGGAAGGGTATTCTTTTGTAATTCAGGTGCAGAGGCAAATGAATCAGCATTTAAATTGGCAAGGGTCTATGGAAAGGAAAGGTATAAAATCCTTACCGCCAAAGGTAGTTTCCATGGAAGGACATTGGCAACCCTATCTGCCACAGGACAGGAGAAGATACATAAAGGTTTTGAGCCTTTAGTTTCTGGCTTTGACTACATTGAGTTTAATTCCTTAGAAGATGCTAAAAAAAAGATAGACAAAAAGACAGTTGCCATTATGGTAGAGCCCATTCAGGGAGAGAGGGGGATATATCCTGCCACATCTGAATACCTTGAAGGATTAAGAAAGCTTTGCTCTGAAAATGACCTTTTGCTTATATTTGACGAGGTTCAGACAGGGATAGGAAGGACAGGATACATCTTTGCATATCAAAGCTATGGTGTTATTCCAGATATTATAACATTGGCAAAGGGGCTTGGGGGAGGCTTTCCCATCGGTGCTATGATTGCAAAAAAGGGATTGGGTGAGCTTTTACAAGCTGGAATGCATGCCTCAACCTTTGGAGGAAATCCCATATCAACCAGGGCAGGTTTGGTTGTCCTTTCTGTGATCAACGATAGGAATTTTCTGAAGGATGTAAAGGAAAAAGGCAATTATTTTAAGGAAAAATTATCAAGCCTTCCCCACAAAGAGATAAGGGGAGTTGGACTTATGATTGGAATGGATATAGAGCAAGATGCAAAAGAGGTAGTAAAGCAATGTTTAGAAAAAGGGCTTCTTATAAACGCACCATCTAATAATTGCTTAAGATTCCTTCCCCCCCTTACAGTTACAAAAGAGGAAATTGATGAGGCAATTCAATATTTAATGTTGTGCAAAACATAATGGAAATTTAAGATTTATGGTTTTATCCATTTTTTCATCTACAAGTATATTGGGTTTTCCACTGAATTATAACCTCCTTTGAAAGGCTATAGATTGTAATCTTATCATCTATAATGGCATAAGTGGGGATTTTTGTAGGACTTAATGGAACGGATGGGCTTCCTGGATTAAGGTAGATTATTCCATCCCTTTCTTCAATGCCTGGGATATGTGTATGGCCTGTTATCAATATATCTGCTCTAAATTGAAGGGGATCAATGGGCAAATGGCTTGCAATTATCCTTGTTTTCTCATCCTGAAGAAAGACAAAGGGAAAGATGGGAGGCTTTAAAAGCACACTATCAACCTCAGAATCGCAATTCCCTTTTGCAATAAGAAGAGGCATAGAAAGGGAATTTATCCTCTCTGCTAAGCCTGGTGGATTATACCCTTCTGGAATGGGATTCTTTGGTCCTGGGGCTAAAATATCACCACAATGAATAATAAGCTCACAATCCGAAAAGGCTTCTAATGCCTTATCAAATGCAGAAAGGTTTCCGTGCGTATCAGAGATAACCCCTATTTTCATAAAGCTATTTTACTATATTTTAGTTGGCAATTTCAAACAAAAAATGGTATTATTTAATGATGAAAATTCTGGATTGGATAATAAGGCTGTTTTTTAAAAGGGGATTTCTCTGCGATACCTGTAAATATGATTACCGGGGTGCCTGCAATAATCCAAATAGGCCAAATGTAGTTAAATGCCCAAATTACAAAAAAAGATGAGGCACCTTCTTTCAATTTCTGACCTTGAGCCAGCATCTATCTGGCGCATATTCAATCTTACAGATAAAATAATTGAGCTGCCAGATTATAAGCCATTTTCTGATAAAACAGCCATTCTTTTCTTTAAAAAGCCATCCCTTAGAACAAGGCTTTCCTTTGAGATTGCAATAAAAAGCCTGGGAGGGGAAAGCGTTTTTATTACAGATAATGAGGTAGGTTTAGGAACAAGGGAGGAGATAAAGGATATAGCAAGGGTTCTTTCTGGATACGGTGATTGCATTATTCCTAGGGTATTTTCTCATTCCGAACTTCTTGCCCTTTCTAAATATGCCAATGTGCCTGTTATAAATGCTTTATCCGATGATGAGCATCCCTGCCAGGTTCTCTCAGACCTTTGGACAATTTGGAAGCATAAGGAAAAGATTGTAGGCCTTAATCTATCCTTCATCGGCGATTGTGGTAACAATGTTGCCTCAAGCTGGCTTTTACTTGCATCAATGATGGGAATAAACATAACCCTTTGTTTTCCAAAGGGATATGGACCAAAAAAGGATATTTTAAAGAGGGCAAAGAAATATTCTGCATTAAGTGGAGCGATCATAAAAACAATCACAGACCCAAAAAAGGCTGTTTTGGATGCAGAGGTTATCTATACAGACACATGGACAAGTATGGGCCAGGAAAAAGAGAAAGAAAAAAGGATTAAGGATTTCTCTGGCTTTACAATAAACAAAAGCCTTCTATCCTATGCAAAAGAAAATTGTTCGATTATGCATTGTATGCCCATACATCGGGGAGAAGAGATAGAGGATGAAATAGCCGAAGGAAAAAATTCTATAATCTTTCATCAGGCAAGGAATAAACTTGTTGTTACTAAGGGAATCCTTGTTTTCCTTTTGGTATAAACCAGAAAGCAAAAGATATGGGTAAGTTTTAGATTGCCAAGCTTGACAAACTAATTGAGCCTATAGTAATATTTTAGACAATGACAGAAGAGGAGCTTTTATTAGAGGAGGAGAAAAAGCCTTCTATTTTAAGCAATCCAATTGTCCAGATTGCCATAATCATAATAAGCCTTAGCGTGGCTGTTTCTCTTTCTGCGCTCATCTCATTTATGATTGCAAAAAAATATAAGCCATACAACCTTGTTATTTCTCCAGAAAAAGAGGAAAAGCTTATTCCACCCCCTGAGCCATTAAACTTTTCTAATCTGGGAAATTTTCTTGTTCGCTTAACCGACCCTGATATACCAAGGTATGTTCAGATTAAAGACCTTTGTATTGCCTATGAAGGGAGAAAATATAAATATCTAGCCGCAGAGATAGGAGAGAGAAAGGCGCAAATAAAGAGCTTAGTAAATGATATTCTTATTAAAAAATCATCTGATGTTGCAACATTTGATGGGAAAATGGCTTTAAAAAAGGAGCTAATCCTAGAGATAAACAAAATAATAAATCCAAAGAAGGGAAGGATAAGCGATATTTATATGGAGATATTGGTACAATAATTTAGGAATTTAAAAAGATATGGCTGAAGAGGAGAAAAAAGAAGAGGAAGAGGAAAAAAAGCCTAAAAAGGGTCTTCCAAAGGGGCCTATTGTCATTGTTCTTGCTATAATCATTGGATTGGTTCTTTCTAGCGTAGTTGCCATTATTGTTGCAAAGAAGGTAGCAAAGGAGGATAAGATTCCAGAGCCTCTCATAAAACCAGAAGGAATTGAAGAAGAGGAAGAAGAAGTCTATTACTTTGAGCTTGGTGAATTTTTGGCAAAGATAATAAACCCAGAGGAGCCTACATATGTTAAGCTAGAAAAGCTTACATTTAGCTATGATGCTAAAAAATATGAGTTTCTTATAAAAGAGCTTGAAGAGAGAAAGCCAGAGATGAGGGATATTATAAATACCATCCTTATCTCATCAACCCCAGAGATAGCAACAAAAGAAGGGAAGGAGGCATTTAAGGAGAAGGTTTTAGAAGAGATAAATTCAATCCTTCGTGATGGTCAGATTGAGAATGTATTCTGCGAGATTATTCCTCAATAAAAGGTAGAACCTTTTAGACTTTCTTTGCCTTGCTTCTTATATGCCATTCATAAAGGAGGGGGCTTGCCATGCAATCGGAAGAAAATGTTCCTATGGCTATTCCAACAATTAGGGCAAAGGCAAAATCAGAGACATCGCCACTTGCAAATAGCCAGAGGGCAACGCAGGTAAGTAATGTTGTCAGGCTTGTAATAAGTGTCCTTGTAAGGGTTTGATTGATGCTTTTATTAAGAAGGGTATAATAATCCTCCTTTCTGGAAAGCCTTAAATTTTCCCTTATTCTATCAAAAACAACAATGGTATCATTTACCGAATAACCAGCAATGGTTAAAAATGCCGCAATGGTTGGAGCATTAAATTCCCTTCCCGTAAGGGAGTAAATGCCTAATGAGATGATCATATCATGAAGGAGGGCAAGCATTGCAGAAACGCCGAATCTAAATTCAAACCTGAATCCAATATAAATAAGCATAGCAATTACGGCAAGAAAAATAGACTTAATAGCATAAGATCCAAGATGTCTACTTACAGATGGGCCAATAAATGTGCTTGAATAGGCAAATTTTCCAATACCTTCTGCTATTTTTCTTATCTTTTTTTCTGTCTTTTCATCCTCGCTGCCCTTTATCTTAACGAGGAGTTCTTTTCTTTCTCCTCCAATATACTGGATTTGCCCTTTTATTCCTGCCATTTCAAGCCCCTTTCTTATATCCTCAAGCTTTTCTTCTGAAATTTTCTCTTCAAACTTAAGGTTAACCATTATTCCACCTGTAAAGTCAATACCAAGGTTTTTTCTTCCCCTCATAATAAGTGAAACCAATCCAATAACAATTAAGAGAAAAGAGAAAAGATAAAAAATCTTCCTTAATCTTAAGAAATCAATCATACAAAAAGTTTATATTAAAGACAATTTTTTTGCAAGCAAAACCTTGCAAAAAAGGTATGGCAATTGTATAATTTTTCTATGCAGGATACAGATAAAAGGCTTATTTCTCTATTAAGCTATGGAATTCCCATAGAGAAACATCCCTTTGGGGAGATTGCCGAGAAACTTAAGATAAGCGAGAATGAGGTTATAGAAAGGATAAAGAAGCTAAAAAACGAGGGTTTTATAAGGTTTTTTAGGCCAAGTATAGACTATAGAAAGATTGGATATAGCGTAGGTGCCCTTTTATGTTTTTTGGTAAAGGATAGTGAAATTGATAATATTGCAAGGGGTCTTTCTAAATATAAAATGGTAAGTCATTGCTATAGAAGGACTCCGCTAGAAAAATTTCCCTATAATCTATTTTTAATGCTCCATTCAAAGACAAGGGATGAGGTATTGTCTTGTATAGAAAGGATAAAAAGGGATTTTTCCTTAAATAATTCCCTTGTTTTATTTACAAAGAGGGAGTTTAAGAGGCAGAGGCCAAGGATAAAGGAATTATGGAAATTAAGGTAGAAAAGCCAAGCGAGGAAAGATTGAAGGAATTGGGGATTGAAAAATGGGGTAAGTGGGAATGCCCTGTTTCTAGGTTTAACTGGGAATATTTGTGTGATGAAAGGTGCTATATCCTTGAGGGAGAGGTTGAGGTAGAGACAAACAAGGGGAAAACAAAGATAGAGAAAGGCGATGT
>JBFLYE010000118.1 GCA_040756715.1 bacterium | reverse complement strand
AAAACTTTGCAAGAAAAATTTTTCTCTATCCCCTAAACATTATTTCTTCTCCTCCCAATACGCTATTGCAACCTCATAGCTTTTACTCCCCTCAGCGATTATTCTTTCTTTCTCTTGTATTCCAGAAATTTTAAATGTCGCAAGAAAAGCCCCCTCTTTATCTGCCGTTGTCCCTCCAATATACCTTGGGCCTCCAAAGCTAAAAGAAACCCCCTCTCCCTCCATAAAACCTGCTCCCTTTATGGTCAATGTCCCTGCCTTCCTGTCCGCTTCAACTACTTCAATACAGGGCTTTATTTCAAGATTTCGCACCTCTGTAAACCCAGATTGCCCCTTTATGGTAAGTCTCTTTACCCCCTTTGGTTGGGTATCCACAAGAAAATCAAGCTCAAAGCTGCCATTTTCATCAGCAAGAAATTCTTCTCTTTGGGTTAATGTCCTTGTCCCTTCCCTTCTTTTTTCAAGGGTTATGGTTATTGTCTCATACTTTAAAAACCCATCCCCTTCAATCCTCATTGGTCTTAAAGGCTGTGCTGATTGGGGAAATTGCCTTATTCTTGGGGCTATATCAAAATTTGAAGAAGAAACCAAGCCTGAATACCCTCCCCTTACAGACACATCAACCAATCCTCCTTTACAAGAAGGCACATTTAAAGGAATTTCAAAGCTTCCGTAGTAATTTGTATAGCCAGTCATTAATGCTCGGTGTGTTCCAAAATCAATGATAATTGGCTCGCCTGGAGGAGGGCCTTCGGAAGGAAAAAAGCCTGTTCCCGAAATTGTAACAAGGCTTCCTATAATTCCCTTTCTTGGAACAACACTTAAAACTGGCTCCACAAAGAAATCCTTCTGATCATCCAAATAATGGTTATGACCTACGGCAAAAAGGGGTTGGGGGCCATAGGGCTGATGAGCAATGGTAAATGTGGCAGAAAATGTGCCAAGAGAAGAGGCTGTTCCCCAAGCCACAGCAGAATTTCTTCCCAAGCCTATTTGAATCCTCTCATTAGGGCTATAACCCTCTCCACTTATATTAACCTTTGTTCCCCTTGTTCCTTTCAATGGATAGGCCTTAATCTTTGGTTTTACCCAGAAAGAGGCTGTCTCTTTCTTTGTTTTTGAGCTTGCTGTGATTACCTTTTTTCCACCTGGCTGGAATTGAATAATAAAGCTTACTGAGAATGTTCCCTGCAAAGATGCCTTTAGCTTAAAGGTTTTCTTCTCAAAATTAAGGGTTATATCTTCCTTCCGCTTATAACCTTCTCCAGAGATTAACACCTTCTCCCCTATTCTTGACCAGAAAGGCTCAATGGTTAAACAATAACCATTACCAAATGCAAAATGCAAAATGCAAAATGCAAAATAATAGATAAATCTTAATTTAAAATATAGTTTCTCCATCAGAGCTAATTCCAACATAAAGTGGAAAATCCCTAACCTCCAACCTATGAATTGCCTCGCAACCAAGATCCGAATAGGCAACAATTTCGGCTTTCTCAATAAAATTTGTGTAATATGCCGCAGCTCCACCAATGGCAATAAAATATACCACTTGGTATTTTTTAATTGCATCGATAATCTCGCTTGATCTTGGGCCCTTTCCAATCATCCCGGCCAATCCAAGTGAGAGCAAAAGGGGTGTCCATTTATCCATCCTGGCTGATGTGGTTGGACCACAGGAACCAATGACCTCCCCTGGTTTTGTCGGCGATGGCCCAGTGTAATAAATAACCTGATTCTTAATCTCAAAAGGAAATTCCGCACTCCGCATTCCGCAATCCGCAATCCTTCTATGTGCTTCATCACGGGCGGTATAAATTGTCCCAGAAAGAAAAATTTTATCCCCTACTTTAAGCCTATAAAAAACCTCCCTTTCCTCTGGAATCTTTATTTTCATATCGTTATTCTTTTATACCGAGTGGCATAACACCCAAAATTTATTGCCAAAGGAAGGCTTCCGATATGACAGGAAGCTACTTCTATATTAACACAAAGGGCGGTAGTCATCCCTCCCAAACCACCTGGTCCAATTCCAAGATTGTTTATCTTAAAAAGGAGATTTTTCTCCATTTGGGCAATGGCTAGATTTTCATTAAACCTTCCTATGTCCCTTAAAACTGCCTTTTTTGAAAGAAGGCAGGCAATCTCCATATCCCCTCCAATTCCAATTCCAACCATAATGGGAGGGCAGACATAGGGGGCTTTTTCCTTTACATAGGAAACCACAATATCCTCTATTTTCTCCCTATCAGAGGGCTTAAGCATAAATAATCCTCCCTGATTTTCAGAGCCAGCTCCCTTTGCAAAAAGGGTTATTTGTAAGGATTCACCATCTATAAGATTTATATGGATAATGGCAGGTGTGTTATCGCCGGTGTTTTTTCTTTCAAAAGGGGAGGAAACAATAGATTGCCTAAGATAGCCCTCTTTATAGCCCCTTCCTACACCCTCCTGCACCGAAGAATTTATATCAAAATCAACCCTTAAATCCCTTCCAATATCAAGAAAAACAATAACAAACCCCGTATCTTGACAGATTGGCACACATTTTTCTTTTGCAATCCTTGCATTTTCAATGAGAATTGATAAAACCTCCCTTGGCCTTTCATCCCTTTCATTTTCCCTTGCTTTAATAAGGGCTTTAATCATAGAGAGAGGGAGGCTATAATTTACCTCCTTACAAAGCGAAGAAATAGTCTCAACGAATTTCTCCCTCTCTATCCTCCTCATTCTTCTTTCCCTGTAGCAATAGCAATCCTCTCTGCCCCTGCTTGCTTTGCTATGTCCATAACAGAGACGGCATCGCCAAGATATATAAAGCGATCACCCCTTATAATAACAAGCTTATCCTCTTTTTGTAAAAGCTTCTGCTCAAGGTATTCTTTCAAACCCCCTTTTTCAACCTTTACCTCATCAATAAACACATTCTTTTCTCTGTCAATCGTAATAACAATCGCCTCTGGATTTGGAACACCCATTATTGAGGAGGGAAGATTTACTTTTATCCCCTGATACATAAGGAAGGGCGTGGCAACCATAAAGATTATCAACAAAACCAAAAAAACATCGGTTAAGGGTGTAATATTTATCTCAGCAATAAACCTATCTTCTTCCGTAATATGTTGCATTTTTAATTCAATTTTTACCTCATTTTTGACTTTTCTTTACCATCCCCTTCTATCACCAATCATATCAATAAGCCTTAAGGAATAGAAACGAAGCTCATGAATAAGCTCTGATGTCTTTATCTGAAAGAAATTATAGAAAACAATGCCTATTACCGCAACCACAAGACCACCTGCTGTGGCAACCAATGCCTCAGAAATACCGGCTGCCACAACATTTATTCCCGATGAGCCAGATGTAGCAATGCTTGAAAATGCCCGCATTATCCCTATTACTGTGCCAAATAAACCAATGAATGGTGCGATGCTTCCAATTGTGGCAAGAACCCATATGTTTTTCCTGAAGCTTTTAAGCTCATAATCCTCGGCTGTTCTTATGGTGTCTAAAAATTCCTCCTTGCTCCTGTCGTGCTTAAGCAGACCTGCCTTGAATATTCTTCCCAGTGGACCTCCTGTAACCTCACATATGGTAATTGCCTCCATTATTCCACCCTTTAAAACTACCTCCTCTATCCTGAAGATAAACTCCTCAGCCTCTTGATTAAGCCTCCTTGTTTTAAAGCAAACACTTATCCACTTTTCTATGGCAATCCAAAGAAGGATAAAGGAACAAAGAAAGAGGGGCCACATCGCTATCCCTCCCCTTTTTATAAGCTCAAACAATGAAAGGTCTTGAAATTCCATTCTTAAAGTATATTTTTAAAATTATAGGATTGTCTACTATTTTTTTGTATATTAAATATGGCTTTTAAGTTTTACACATTCTACTTGATGTTAATAAGGTAGCTATGCTAAAATATATAAAGGTTTTTTAAAGGATTTTGATTGAAAGGGTTTTGTTGGTGAAAAATAAGGCGGGTATTCATGCAAGGCCGGCGGCTTTGATTACTCAAGTAGCAACAAAGTTTAAATGCGAGGTCTATATAAAAAAGGAAGAGATTGCAGGATGGATGAATGGAAAGAGCCTTCTTGGAATATTGTCATTAGAGGTATTTCAAGGGGATAGGGTAATTTTAAGATGTGAAGGCGAGGATGAAAGAGAGGCTATGAAAAGCATAGCAAGGCTATTTGGAAAGAGATTCAATGAAGATTAAAAGGTTTTGTGGGATTGGTGCATCCTCTGGGATTGTTAAAGGAAAAGCATATCTCTTTAGCCTTGGAAGGCAGATGCCTATAAAAAGGGAATTGCAAGAAAAAGAGCGAAAAGAAGAAAAGGCTATGTTAAGATATGCCCTAGAAAAGACAAAAGAGGAAATAGCAACCGTAATGGAGAAGATAAAAAATGATTTTGGGGCTAAGTTTTCCGAGATATTTAATGTTCACCTTGCCCTACTGGATGATCCAATGCTTATTCCAATTGCAGAGAGAAACATAAATAAAGGGGTAAATGCCTCTTATGCCTTCTCTGAGGCTGTCCGGATGGTTATTGATAATCTATCTTTGCATTCAGCTCAGGCAGGAAGAACCATTGAAATTCTTCATGATATCTCGGCAAAGATGTTTTATCATCTGGGTGAAAGGGATTATAAAAGGCTAGAGGATATAGCGGAAAAGGTTATTCTTGTGGCAAGAAATATCTCACCCTATGATACTGCCTCTATCCCAAAGGAAAAGATTGCAGGAATTCTATGTAGTATGGGAACACAGACATCACATGCGGCAATCCTCGCCAGGGCTTTAAGAATTCCTGCTGTTCTTGGGATTCCTGATATTGAGAATATTGTCTTGCAAGATGATATTATAATCCTTGATGGAAGAAAGGGGCTGGTTATAGTAAATCCAGGAAAGAGAGAGGATGAATTGTATCAAAGAAGGAAAAAGGAGGAGGAGCTTGAGGTCTATTTTAAGGAGGGTCTTGTTCATCTTCCACCAAAGACAAAAGACGGACACAGGATAAACCTCTCTGCAAACATTGAGCTGGCTGATGAGGTCCATCTTATAAGAAAAGAAAATGCTGATGGCATAGGTTTGTTCAGAACAGAATTTTTGTTTGTTGAAAGACTGGATATTCCAGACGAAGATGAACAAACAAGGGTCTATTCAGAGATAGGAGAGATTGCCTATCCACATTATGTTACCATAAGAACCCTTGATATTGGTGAGGATAAAATACCCTTGTTTTTAAAAGAAAAAGGCTCTTCCTCATTAAGGGCAATCAGGCTCTTATTAAAATATAAGGAGATATTTAAAACCCAGCTAAGGGCAATCCTAAAGGCAAATAAAAAAGGCAATATCAAGGTTATGTTTCCTATGGTCACTTGCGCTGATGAGCTAATTAAAGCAATCGCTCTTTTAAAAGAGGCGAAATGTGAGCTTAAAAAAGAGGGGGTGCTTTTCGAGGAGGATATAGAGATAGGGACAATGATTGAAACACCCTCTTCTGCTGTTGCTTGCGATACATTGGTAGATCTTGTAGATTTCTTTTCTATTGGCACAAATGATCTGATTCAATATACCCTTGTGGTTGATAGAACAAACCCTGATACAGCCTATCTTTACGAACCATTACATCCTTCAATTTTAAGGCTTATAAAAAATGTTATTGATGTTGGTCATAAAGCGGGGGTATGGGTTGCAATGTGTGGCGAAATGGCATCAGACCCTTTATATACACCCCTTCTTCTTGGGCTAGGAATTGATGAACTAAGCGTTAATTGGGATGTAATGGGAAGAATAAAAAAGGCAATAAGGGATGCAACAATGGATGAGGTAAAGCAAATAGCAGAAAAGGCACTTTCTTTGACAAAACCAGAGGATATAAGGAAATTTCTGAATAAGGAGGCAAAATGGAAAGAAAAATAGGCGAGGTAAAGGTAAGCAATGAGGCCATAGCATCAATTGCTGGTATTGCAGCATCAAAGGTTGATGGCGTGGTTGGTTTGAGTGGAGGCATCAGGGATGGAATTGTTAATATCTTAAACCTTGGACAGGTTACAAAAGGGGTAAGGGTAGAGGCTGGACAAGAGGAGGTTATTGTTGATATTTCAATAATTGCTAAGTTTGGCGTAAAGATTTTTGATGTCTCCTTTTCTGTCCAGGAGGCTGTAAAAAAGGCAATTCAAGAGATGACAGGCTTGAAGGTGGTTGAGGTGAATATCTTTGTTGAGGGTGTTGAAATAGTAGAAAAGGAGGAAAGAAGGTTGAGATGAGCATTATCTTTAGGATTTCTCTCTTTATTCTTATATTCTTTCTTATTGTTCTGGGCTGGCTTTTCGTCCTTCTTGGGTTCAATGTTCTTCCCATTGGTAGAATTTCTCCTTTTCTTGATTATAGAATTGCCATTTTTGGTTTTGTCCTATTTGGCATAAGCCTCCTTGTTTTATCCCTTGAAAAAAGGTTTTTTTCTTCTGATGATGGTATAGATATAGCTTCTGAAAATGGCTCTATTAGAATAACAAAAGCTGCCATAGAAGACTTGATAAAAGGGATAGAGATAAACGGAATTGATGAGCTGTCTTGCAAGGTTTCAATAAAAGACAAGATGGTGGATTTAAGGATATTCGCCACAGGATTTTCTTCTTCTATGAAGAGAATAGGGGATAGCATAAACAAAGAAATAGATAATCTAATGCAAGAAATAATGATAAAGGATTACAGAAAAATGGTCTATATAAATCATATAAAAAGAAGAAGGAGGTTAGGATGAGATTTCTTGAGCTAATAAAGGGATGGATAGAGAAAAACCCAAATGCTTTTTTGGGAGGTTTAATCGGGCTATTCTTTGGTCTTCTTATCATAAGCTTTGGCCCACTTAAGACAATAATCCTCCTTCTTTCCTGCCTCATTGGCTTTCTTATTGGAAAAAGGCTTTGAGAACAAATATCATCCAATTCTTGACCTATTCGGGATTAATGTCCTCCTCTGTTTTTATTCCCCTGCTTGCCAAAGAGCTAAACGCCTCCCTTTTCTTTATTGGATTGGTAATTGCCACTTTTAATGGCTTAGCATTTGTAAGCTTTTCCCTCTTTGGTTTTCTTTCTGATCGGTTTGAAAGAAGAATATTTCTTTTTCTGGGGCTTCTTTTTTCCTCAATTATGATCTTTTGTCATATCTTTATAAAGAATCCAAGCTCCTTGCTCTTTATAAGGGCTATCACGGGTCTTGTTTGGGGGATGTATCCTGCGGCTTTATCGGTCTATGGATTTTACCACAGGAATGGAATGATGGGAAGGTTCGTAGGATATGGCTCGCTTGGCTGGGCATTTGGAAGTATATTAGCAGGTTTTATTCAAAGCTATAAGGCTATATTTCTTTTAAGTAGCTCTTTATTTTTTATGGGATTCCTTATTGCAAGGGGGGAAAAGAGGAATTTTTCCCAAGAGAAAATAGAGGGGAAGGCATTTTTTGATGTTTTAAAAAGAAATATGGGGATATATCTTCCCTATTTCTTAAGAAGCCTTTCTGCCGCATCTATCTGGGCAATCTTCCCCCTTTTTCTTGTATCCCTTGGTGCAAGCAAGTTTTGGGTTGGAATTGCCTATTTTTTAAATACATTCTCCCAATTTTTCATTACACCATTGGTTGAGAGCCATAGAAATACCATTCTTATAAAAACAGGGCTTCTTGCATCCGCATTTGTCTTTCTGGGATATGGCATTTCTCCTTCCTTCTTCTATATCCTTCCCATCCAGATTTTACTTGCTTTTTCCTATGCTACATTGCAAGTCGGCTCTCTTCAGGAACTCCTTTCCAAAAATAGGGAGCAATCAACCGTAAGTGGAATTCTTTATTCCCTGGTCTGTCTTGCCTCTGTGATTGGTCCAATCTTGAGTGGCTTAATCCTTTCCCATTATGACTTTAAAATTCTTATGTATCTTTCAGGAATTGTTTGCCTTTTTTCCCTTTTGCTTTCAAAATGAATATAAGAATTATTGATGCCAATCTGAATAGGGTAAGGGAGGGCTTAAGGGTTATAGAGGATATTGCAAGGTTTATTTTAGAAGATAAGGAAATTACAGAGAAAATAAAAGAGATAAGGCATAGGATTGCCTTGATTTCTCTGCCTTTACCCCTTCTTCTTAAAGAAAGGGATGTTGAAGGTGATATTGGAACAAGGATAGATGATTACAACAAGGACAATTGGCGGGAGGTTTTAGAAGCAAACATAAAAAGAACAGAGGAGGGTTTAAGGGTTCTTGAGGAGTTCTTGGGAGGGGATTTTAGAAAGATAAGGTATAGCGTCTATGCAATAGAAAAGGCTTTGTTTAAGCCAAGGATAAAGGGTTTATATTTAATCATTGATACAGGGTTATGCAATGCTATAGAGGTAGCAGAAAAGGCAATTGAATCTTCTGTTAAAATAATCCAATTAAGGGATAAAGGGGGTGAGATCAGGGA